>NZ_MZGS01000024.1 GCF_003111625.1 Methanobrevibacter thaueri
AAAACCATAAAAAACACAACCAAAAAGTTAATTAACTCTAATAATAGATTGTACTTCCTAGTATATAAAATTAAAGGATAATAAAATAAGAAAAAAAATTTAAACACAAAAATTATGAGTCAGCCTCAATTTTAAAAAAAAAGTAAAATAAAGGTAATCTATTTGATTACCATTAAAGTGTCTCCAATACTTACCGCATCACCAGGTTCTACGAAAATCTCTTCGACAGTACCGTCTACTTCTGATTGTATATCGTTTTCCATTTTCATAGCCTCGATTACGGCAATAGTGGATCCTTGTGCAACTTTATCTCCAACATTAACGTTGAGTTTGATTACCATACCTTGCATTGGTGAAGGCACTGCACCTTCAACAGGCTTGAAGTTTCCGGATTCGGTTTCTTCGATTTCCATGAATCCAGTAGGCATGATTTTAACTTCAAATACGTCACCATCGACTTCAACATTATATTGAGTTGGAATTCCAATTCCTTCATCCTCAGTGATTGTGTGAGCCGGTTTGAGTTCTTCCTCTTCAGCTTCACCTTTGAGGAATTTTGGAGCAATTGGTGGGTATAACGCATAAGTTAAAGCGTCTTCATCAGATTTTACGAACCCTTCTTTTTCACCTTCTGATTTGAATTTGTCGAATTCAGGTTCAAGCAAGTCTGCCGGCCTGCAGGTAATTACCTCATCATCCCCAATGATTCTTTTTGATATTTCAGCATTAACTGGAGCTGGAGATTTACCGTACATTCCTTTCATGTACTCTTTAACTTCATTGGATACTGTTTTGTATCTTTCTCCACCCAATACATTCATTACGGATTGAATACCTACAATTTGACTTGTTGGTGTTACAAGTGGAGGGTATCCCATGTCTTTTCTGACTCTTGGCATCTCATCCAATACGTCATTGTATCTGTCGAGTGCGTTTTGCTCCTTGAGTTGAGAAATGAGGTTTGAAAGCATTCCTCCAGGAATTTGGTATAATAATACATCAGCGTCAACACTTTCAGATATAGGATCAAGAATACCTGCGTATTTCTCCTTGATATCTTCAAAGTATTTTTTGATTGATGTCAATAATTTTAAATCGAGTCCGGTGTCAAACTCGGTTCCTTGAAGTGCCGCAACCATACTTTCGGTTGGAGGTTGACTTGTACCCCAAGCAAGAGGTGAAATAGCTGTATCTAATATGTCCACACCTGCTTGACATGCAGCATAATAACTGATTGGAGTCATACCACTGGTACAATGACAGTGTAAATCTACAAGCAAATCAGTTTCTTCCTTCAATGCAGACACTAAATTATAAGCTGCAGTAGGAGTAATTAAACCTGCCATATCCTTAATTGCCACGGAGTCACAATCAAGAGCTTCCAACTCTTTAGCCAAGTTGACAAAATCATCCAATGTGTGCACTGGGCTGATTGTATAACTTATTGTTCCTTGCACATGTGCGCCTTGAGCTTTAGCGACTTTGATTGATTTTTCCATATTTCTAATATCGTTCAAAGCGTCAAAAATCCTGAATACGTCAACACCGTTTTCATATGACTTTTCAACGAATTTAGTTACAATATCATCAGGATAGTGTTTATAACCTACTAAGTTTTGTCCCCTTAAAAGCATTTGAATTGGAGTGTGATTAAATTCAGATTTTAATTGCCTTAACCTTTCCCAAGGGTCTTCATTTAAATATCTAATACATGTATCAAAAGTAGCTCCACCCCAAGCTTCAACAGAGAAATATCCAACTTTATCCATCTCTTCTGCAATAGGAATCATGTCCCTAGTTCTCATCCTAGTTGCCAGTAAGGATTGGTGAGCATCACGAAGTGCTGTTTCTGTAAATCTTACTTTTGCCATTAATATTACACCTCTTTCAATTTTTATTCATAAAGTAATCTTAAATTATCCAACTATAATATATGTTTTTATTATTATATAAATTAATAATATTTAAAAGTAGAAATTGAGTGAAAATGGAAATTGAAAAATAAATAAAAAAAAGAGAGAAAAATTGAAAAATTATCTTTCTAATTCGCCAGAAATGAATTTTTCAACGTTTTCATATGCCTCATCATCAGTGTATTGAATTGGAGGATGTTTCATGGTATATGAAGAAATTGAAGTCAATTGTCCACCAATGCCTCTTTCTAAACCAATTTTACAACATCTTACGGCATCAATTACACATCCTGCAGAGTTTGGAGAGTCCTCTACACTTAACCTGAGTTCGATGTTCATTGGAACATCACCGAATGTACGGCCTTCCATTCTGAGGAAACATAACTTGTTGTCGTTTTGCCATGGGACATAATCACTAGGTCCGATATGGATATCACGATCATCCATTCTTTCAGTCAATACTGATTGAACCGCTTCGGTTTTGGATTCCTTTTTGGAGTCTAACCTTTCACGGTTGAGCATATTCAAGAAATCAGTGTTACCACCGGTATTAATCTGATAGGTTCTGTCTAATTTCACACCCCTATCCATGAATAAACTAGCTAGTGTTCTGTGTGTGATAGTAGCACCAATTTGAGCCTTGATATCGTCACCGACAATAGGAATTCCTTTTGCCTTGAATTTGGCATCCCATTCATCATCACTTACAATAAATACAGGCATACAGTTCACATAAGCCACATCAGCATCAAGAGCGCATTGTGCGTAGTATCTTGCTGCCTCTTCTGAACCTACAGGGAGGTAGTTAACCAATATTTCAGCACCGCTTTCTTTCAAGACTGAAACAACATCCACAGGTTCCTCGTCACTTACAACAAATGTATATTCATCATCATAATTGGACATGTGTTCTGCAACACCGTCTAAAACATGTCCCATACATACTTTAACATCATATTTCGGAATATCTTCTTGGAATATTGTAGTGCAGTTCGGTTTGGCAAAAATTGCCTCATCTATTGTTTTGCCAACTTTTCTTGCATCCACATCAAAAGCTGCGACAACTTCAATGTCACTTGGAGTGTATCCTCCAATATCCCAATGCATAAGTCCTATCGCATCTTCTGGCTTTTTACCATCATAATAATGTATCCCTTGAATTAAGGAACTTGCACAGTTTCCTAATCCTACAATCGCTATTTTAATTTTATCCAATATAAACACCAGCTAATTTTAATTAATAAATAAATACTTTATAATAAATAAAATACTAATATTATGTTAAGTAATATACTTTATATAATTATTGTTTAGGAAAACAAAAATAAAGATTTCTATTAAATAAGATAATTTAATTTGGGGAAAGATAATGAATCCATACATTGAAATTTTAAGGCCTGGAAATGTGATTATGGCAGTCATAGCCATTGTTCTTGTGGCAATTGTGGGCCATACAGTATCACTTCCTATAATACTGGCCATGCTAGCAGTATTTTTTGAAATAAGTGCGGGAAACGTCATCAATGATTACTTTGATTATAAGATTGACTTGATCAACAAGCCCCACAGGCCAATACCTTCAGGCAGAATCTCACCGAAAAGCGGTAGAAACTACGCTTATGTATTGTTTGTTTTAGGAACAGTCTGCGGATTTCTGATTTCATACCTGAATAAAGACTGGACAGCATTCATAATCGTTTTAATTTCAGACGTGATACTTTACGTATATGCCCGTAACCTGAAATCAACCCCACTTATTGGAAACCTAACCGTAGGATTCATGACAGGATTATGCTTTGCCTTTGGTGGATATGCCATAAACAATCCCCAAATCATTGCAACATCATGGTTTTTAGGATTTTTTGCATTCGTAATGACCACAGCACGTGAGATAACAAAAGACATCGAGGACATGGAGGGGGACAAGGCCGAGGGCGCCAAAACTTTCCCTATATTGTATGGTGCAAAACTATCTGCAATCATTGCATTTGCATTAATCATCATAGACTGTTTGCTTTGTCCGCTGTTATACATTCAGAACGTATTTAACATCATTTATCTGGCAATAATAGCCATTGCGGTTGTGATATTCTTATACAGCGGAATTCTGATTATTAAAAATCAGGACACAAAAACCGCTGCAAAGGCTTCAAAATATTTGAAAATCGGAATCTTGATTGCATTCGTAGCGTTTGCACTCGGATCATTTTAACCAAAAAAAGAGTATTGACAATGTTTGAAGAGTTTAAAATCAGTAAAAAGGACAAATATTATTTATTATTCATTTTAATATATGGAATAATCCTTGTTGGATATTACATTAACTTCAACTATAGTTTGGGCATTGATTGCAGTGACGTTTACGTATACCTTTTAAATTCTTTATACTATGCGGGATACGATGTAAATGTAACCTATAATATCTTTTTATCCCCAGTGATATGCATTCTAACCTCAATACTTTTTAGATTTGGCCTTGTTGACAAATTGGCAATCATGATTGTGACCGGAGCATTTGCAATCTTTGGAAATGTGGGCCTTTATCTGTTGCTTAGAAGATTTTTTGATGAGGAGTTGAGTTTAACCGGAACAATAATCTATTCCTCATTGACATTGTATTTGACCTGGCTGGCAAACGGTACCCTGGACATTCCGGGAGTGTCCATGACAATTTGGGCCGCATTATTCGGATACCTTGCTCTTAAGGAGAATCCTAAGTTCTATATTCCATTACTGCTATTTCTGGTATTAGGACTGTTTACACGATACACAGTCATATTGTCATATCCTGCATTCGCACTGTATTATGTAATCGAAAGGGGATTCAGGATTGAATCTCAAGACAAGAAATACATCTTAAGGGGAATATTAATAGGAATCATTATTTTGGCAATCACATTGGGATTTGTCATAATCATAGGCCACGGCAGTTTTGAAGCGGGAGCTCAAATGGCAAGAGGAATACAAGGAACCCTTGGAAGCCAAAATGACCCTGCATACAATCCTGATTTCAGTTATTACCTGATGAACATGTTGAACTTCGTATCAAATTCACATACATACTTTGATGGAAATCCAGTATTAGACAGTGCAACTCCTCTGTCATGGGCAATTCTGGCGATATTGGGAGCAGGAATGGGATTGTGGATATATGAGCACAGAAGAAGCCTGGAAAAAAAGGACATGATTCCTGCATTGTTCTTCATTATGGGAATTGTCAGCTTCACCAGAGTGACATCAATAGTCACAATATTGCTCGTTCTCATTGGATTGTTCTTCCTGGGCAAGGATTCTGAGAACAAGATAGTCTATCTGATGATTGGATGGATATTGTCAAATTTCATTTTCTACAGCTTCAATCCGGTTAAGGTGAACAGATACATATTGCCTGTATTTCCGCCAATAATCTATTTTGTCATCCTTTCAATCCAGACAATAAACGACCGCTTTGACATTAACAAAAACATCATTCCAATAATCCTGATAGCTCTGTTCATTGTGCAGGCATTTGCGTTCACGTTCACATTCGAGCCTACAACACAGTACATCACAACAGAGGAAGTGTCCAATTACATCATTGAAAACAACCCTGACTATGAAAGCATCAAAATAGGCGTTTACAACATCAGGCCATTCAGCTGGTGGCTTGGTGCAAATGCAACAGGAATCCCTGTCAGCAACCAGACTGAGATTGATTCAAGCAATGTTACCTACTACATTTCAAACATGAAACTGGATAACCTGACAAACTATTCTGAAATAAAAAATATTAATGAAATCTATCTATATGAAAAAATAAATGTTTAAAAATCTGTTTTTTTAGAATAACATGTTAAGAACCTTTAATTAAATTTTTAATAATTGAAACTTGACCATTATTTTTCGATTTTTAGAAACATATATAATTAAAAAAATTATATACATAATAATATAAAGCAATTTTAAGAGGATATTATGAAAGTTGTATGCTGTAAGAACTGTGGTGCAAAATACCAACTCGATGATGATGACGATATCACAACATTTGAGTGTTCTTCATGTGCAGGTGACTTAGAATACTTAGAGGAATATTCTAATAGCGAAAATACCTCAAATTCCTCCTTTATGGACTCATTCAAATATGATAATTCATATATTGTTCAATGCGAAGATTGTGGATTAAAATATAAAATCAAAAGTAGCGACAGCATACTTGATTATGAATGTGACAGCTGTGGAGGTTCATTAAGATATTTGGACGAAGAAATGAACAAAGAATTGGACCAATATCTTGAAGAAAGGGAAAAAGAGCTTGAAACTATTAGACAACAAAACCAAGTAAACAAACCAACATCTGAAGAATTAACAAATGAAGAACCTGATCGCTTAAAGTCATTTACTGAAAAAATCGGCGATTTCTTCTCTGAAGAAAGCATGCTTAAAATAGCAAATGACGAAAAACAAGAAATAGAACTCGAAGAAGAAGAAGTCGGTAAAACCGCCAGAACCACCATACCTGACGCTGTTTTAACCAAATTTGGAAAAGAATTTGCAGTCCCAAATACTGAAGACTATGAAATCTTGAAAACATTCCTTAAAGATGAATTCTTCAAAAGCATGGGACAATATTATCCTAAGGTTGATAATCAACCAACCGGCAGTTTCCTCGATAAGATAAGCATGAAGGAACCTGAAGGAAAAGATTTAGTTCCAAATGAAACCTCAATCAATGACAATGACACAAGCATCTTCGATGTTGAGGCATTGAATATGAATGAGATAATACTTCTTGTTGGTGCAGGAATATTCATTTTAAGCATAATCGAGATCCTAATCATCAATAGTGGTATCGGTATTATTGCATTATTCATTGGAGTGATAATGCTTTGTTTTGGACTTTACAAAACAAGAGACGTCAAACAAACCGAAGAAAGAACAAGAATTATCAGGGAACACCTGTTGACTCTTCCAGAAGAATACTATGTATTCTACAATGTAAAAACTCCAACAGCACCATCCGGTATTAACCACTTGGTGGTAGGTCCAACTGGAATATATGCTCTTTTATCTCAAAAGTATAATCCAAAACTCAGATTGGAATCCGAAAATGAAAACTTGAACCTAATCGGATCAACCGAGCTTGATGAGGATAAGATTGAAGAAGTTCCAACTAAGGACAATACAAGAAGATTCAGATACACAACCAAACAGGCCAAATTCTCACAGGATGATAAAGTTAAACAAAAAGCATTGACTTTAGGAGAAGATTTAATTAACTTCTTGAATGACAATAATATTAAAAATTGCTTTGTAGAGCCTTTGGTTGGTTTTATCAATAATGAAGTTGTCGTAATAAATATGCCTTTGACTGATGAAGACCTATTTATTGACGAACTACTGAATCAAATTAAAACAAGTACTATCAAGTTAGACCAAGAAACCATTGATAAATGTGCTGTTTTATTAAGTCACTTTTCTGCAGACTGTTCTGCAGAATTTTAATTTCTTTTTTTTAATCCAACATGTAAAAATCGATTAAGGTATCCTCTTTAATATCTTCTTTTGCAGTTCTGCCAACCACATTATTTATTTCAGAAGGAGATATTCCTGTTCCAGGACGTTTGAAAGTCAAATCATCTTCAGATATTTTTTCGCCTTTTTTAATATTTCTGGAAGCGACAATTGACCTTCTCATTTTCTTTCTGGCAGATGTTTCACAAATCAACGGCTGTTTGTTTTTCTTACCATTAATTTTTGACAGGAAATGAACATTCCACTGGAATTTTATGACATCATCGGGATCCATTGAGTACTCATGGTCCTCTCCAGGCAAGGACTTGTCAATGGTGAAATGCTTTTCCAAAATCTTTGCACCATAATTATATGCGGTTGTCAGCAAGGCCATGTTCTCATCAGATTTTGTATGGTCGGAATAGCCAATCTCATAGTCTGGGAAATTTTCCGCCAAGTCCTTTATCATCAGCAGATTGGCATCCTCATAAGATGTAGGGAACGATAAAACACTATGCATTATTGCAATATCGACAAAGGAAACCTCTTCAATGGCACTGACTGCCTGCTTGATTTCACGAATGGTTGATGCTCCTGTAGAGAGCAAAATAGGTTTGTTTTTACTTGCAATATATTTAATGAACGGAATATTGGTTATGTCGAATGATGAAATCTTATAGATGTCCATGAACTCGTCCAGATAATCCACAGACTCAAAATCCAATGGTGTTGATAGAAATTTCATGCCCTTATATTGACAGTATTCAGCAAGCTCCCTATACTCCTCAACGCCAAACCCATCAGTCCTTTTCAAGGATTCATATTGGGATTCTGTGGCCGCCTCATCAGTGAGTGAAACGATTGATTCCGCCTTATATGATTGGAACTCGACAACTGTTATTCCGCAATCCTTTGCCTCGTCGATCATATATTTTGCAGCTTCCATATTGGAAATGCTTTCATGTTCGGCCAAATCATAGAAGTTGATTCCAATTTCAGCTATTAGAACCGGATATCTATTGAAAATGTTCATATAATCACCTGTTCAACTTGAATTTACGATACTCCTGACGGATAACAGACTCCATATTTTCGAAACCGTTTTTTAAGTCAATTGACAGCATTTTTTTATTCATTGCTACACGCAAGTCATAATCGTTTACAAGATTGACGAATTGTTCAATGAGTTGCTGCATTTCAACATCGGCACCCAAACCCATATTGATGAATCCGTTTGACTCATTTGCAAATACGTGAGACAATTCACGTTCGTTTTGGCATAGGCATATTGTTGGAACACCCAATGAACATATGTCATACATCCTCTTGCTTGCTGAGGAAAATATTATGTCCGCCTTGAACATGAATTCGCTGATGTTTGAGACATTTTGATAAATCTGAATAGATTGATTTGATTCATATTTGGAGATGAGCCCTTCCAAATCAGGATATGTCAATCCGACAATTACATTAATCCTTCCTTCATAATTTGTGCTTAAAATTGAATTAATGACCTTTTCGGTTAAATTATCCTCATCTTCACCCGTGAACGTGATTAAAACATTATTTACTGCATGAGTGATGATTTTTTGAGGCTGGAAGTAGAATTCATCCCTTAAGAGATAATACTCATAACCTGTATAGATGTTCTTTTCACTGAGGTCATGCTCATACAGCGCATCGAAAACAACATCAGCCAATCCACTGCCTACACCCAAATCCTCAAAATTAACCACAAAGTAACCTTCATCCTTTAAAATGGAAATGTACTCGCTACTGGTATCTGCAATATCATTTAGCACCAATTGTGGAGAGTATTCCCTCAGACAGGTAATCAAATCGTCCCTGCCATCATAAATCTTATAATTATAATTGTATTTCTTGATTATGTCAATTCCCAATTGGTGGCTTTCATCCAACAGGAACAAGACATCATGGAAGACCAACTTGGAGGCAACGGATAGGCATCGATTGATATGCTTGTTTCCTACACTTTCAGAAGCATTTGGAACAATAGCTATCTTTTGCCTTTGAAGATATTTTTCCGCAATCCACCAATCCTCATAATTTGTCACATCCACACTTTCCTCCTGGGACACCTCAACTATATCGATGTTGGTTCCCAAACGTGAAAATTCATTGACAAACTTTCTGCGGGTTGCCAAAATGGCTCCGGTTTCCTTAAAATCTTTCGGCAGGTCTTGCCTGTTTTTCCTTTCGATGTAATTTGGGAAGAACCTTTCATTGTTCTCATCATATCCCCAACTTAATCGCCTATCGTCTACAACAGTTATGACACTGTCAATGGCAAAATCTTCAAATTTCTCGATAACCTGATCAAGTGTGGAAGTTTTGATTAATGGAGAAGTTGGTTGAAGAGTTATGACAAGGTCATATTCGTCGAAAGCCAATTTTTCCTTTTGAACCATTGCATCATAAACGACAGGATCCAATGGAGTTTCATCAGTGGACAATTCTTCAGAACGCCTAATGACGCTAGCTCCAAATTTTTCACTAAGCAATGCAATTTCAGAATCATCAGTAGTTATAACAACATCATCAACATACTCTGAGGATTTAGCCACATTAATGGAATATGAAATCAATGGTTGACCATCCAATAATCTGACGTTTTTGCGAGGAATACCCTTTGAACCTCCCCTTGCTGGAATAACTACTAAAATTTTATTATTGTTAAACATATTATCCCTATAAAGTACAATAAAATTTAATTAATAACAATAGTAAATATAGTTATAATATAATATTAAATCTTCGGTGTTAATATGAGTATGAAAGATATGTCAAACAAGCTATTAGAGAAAATAAATGAATTAGCTACTCCCGTTAAAATAATGCACGTGTGCGGTTCACATGAACATACAATAATGGAAAATGGAATAAGAACTTTACTTCCAGAGGAAGTAGAAATCATTGCCGGACCAGGATGTCCTGTTTGTGTCGTTCCATCACGTGAAATCGATGAGGCTTTGGAACTTATCGACAAAGGAGTTACAATAACCACCTTTGGAGATATGCTAAGGGTTCCAGGTTCTGAAAAATCCCTAGCAGATGCCAAAGCAGAAGGTGGAGACGTTAGGGTTGTTTATGGAATAAACAGGGCAATCGAAATTGCTGAAAAAACAGACAATGACGTTGCATTTATCTCAGCAGGCTTTGAAACAACAGCCCCAACAACCGCTGCAGAATTGCTTGCGACACCTCCTGAAAACTTCTCAGTGCTTTCATGCCACAGACTCATACCTCCTGCTATCGATTTTTTAATCAATTCCGGAGAGACAAGTTTGAATGCATTGATTCAGCCTGGACATGTCTGCACAATCATTGGAACAAAACCTTTCGAATACTTCTCAACCGACTATGGAATACCTCAGGCAGTAGCTGGATTCAATCCATTGGACATACTGATGTCCGTTTACATGATTTTAAGACAAATCAAAAACGAAACACCGAAAATAGAAAATGAATACAAAAGAGCCGTGAAGGATGAAGGTAACGTCATCGCACAGGAAATGATTGATCAGGTATTCGATGTGGATTCAAGGGAATGGAGAGGATTTCCTAAAATCCCTAATTCAATCCTTGAAATCAAGGACGAATTCAGCGAATTCAACGCACGTGAAAAATACGACATTGAAGTTAAGGACGTTACTGAAGCTCCAAAAGGATGTATTTGTGGCCCTATCTTAAGGGGTCTCGCAAGACCTGAAGACTGCAAGCTATTCAGAAAGGCATGCAATCCGCTTCATCCGATTGGCGCATGTATGGTAAGTAAAGAAGGAACATGCAACATCGCACACAGATATTCAAGAGGATAACATGACAATAGAAGCAATAGCAGTAGACATCGATGGAACAATAACCGATGATGAAAGAAAAATCTGCATTTCAGCAATTGAAGCATTGAGAAAGGCGGAAGAGGCAGGAATCCCAACAATTATTGTTACTGGAAACGTTGTCAATTACGCATATGCAACCGAAGTCCTGATAGGATGCAGCGGAGGACTTGTAGCGGAAAACGGAGGCATTGTCTTTAAGGAAGGAGAAAACAACAATGCCGTTGAGACAATGGTCGAACGTGACTTTGTCACATCCGCAGAAAAGCACCTGAAAGAAAAATTAGGCGAGAAATTTGACATGCACGCCTCACACGACAACATGTACAGGCTGACCGAGACAGTATTCTACAAGACCCTTGAGAGAAAGGTGTTGGAAGACGCCCTTGAGGATTTTGAATACCTGGACAGACTTGAGATTTATGACAGCGGCTTTGCGCTTCACATTACCGACAAAAGAGTCAACAAGGGAACCTCACTCAAGTACCTATGTGAAAGAAACGGAATCAACATGGAAAACGTGATGGCTATCGGCGACAGCGAGAACGATGAGGACTTCCTGAGGGAAGTGGGCTATAAGATTGCCGTTGGAAACGCTGACGATAAACTAAAAGAAATAAGTACATATGCCTGTGAAAAATTCTATGGCGATGGCGTGGCTGAAGCAATAGAAAAATTTGCCCTATAGTGATAATATGATATATGAAATAGCGGAAAGTGTAAAGAAGACTGTTGAAAACAATTGTGACGCTTACGAAATTTATATTGATGAATCAAAAACAATAGAACTGGACTCCCTAAAAGAGGAATTGAATTTCGCTAAAGAGGAAATTGACCTTGGAGTAGGAATTAGAGTCCTTAAAGACAAAAAACAAGGTTTCGCATTTACCTCAAACCTTGACAACCTCACACAAACAGCGCAGAAAGCAATCGACAATGCCAAACTGACAAAGATTGATGATAACTACGCATTTGCAGAAGTTGAAAAGGTATCTGAAGTTAAGGATGTCTATGACAATAAGTTCAATGACTTGAGTCTTGATGAAGCGGTTGAATTCTTGAAAACCACAATCGAAACAGCCAGTGACAGCGGTTGTGAAGTGACTGGTTCCGGTTTCAGCGCAAGTGAAGGAAGGTCATTAATTGTGAACTCCAACGGAGTTTCCATTGAGGACGAAGGAACAGGATTCGGATTGGGCCTGTCCGTAACCATTCAAAAAGATGGCGAAATTGCGACAGCATACAATTCACAATCATCAAGATTCTTCGATATTGATGGAGAGAAATTAGCTAATGAAGTATGTGACCTGGCAAAAAGTTCTCTTAACACAAAACCTATCGAAACCAATGATTATGATGTTGTTTTAGATTACTACGCTGCAGTTGGCCTATTGCAAACATACATCAGCGCATTCAATGGTGAAAATGTCTTAAGGGGAAGATCAATTCTCAAAGACAAACTGGGCTCAGAGATTGCAAATCCTACATTAAGCATTATCGACAATCCATTGCTTGATAAGGGGATGTACACCTCAAAATGCGATGGGGAAGGAAGCGTGTCACGCAAAACCAGTCTAATAAAAGATGGAGTTCTAAATTCATTCATCTATGACATTTACAATGCTAACAAAGTTGGTGAAAAAACCACCTCTAACGGACTTAGGGGAAGCTACTTTACCACACCAATGATTGCACCGACAAATCTTGAATTTGAGTTCGGAGAAATGAGGGATTTGAGTGAAATCAAGAATGGCGTCTTGACAACCAGCGTTTTAGGAGCCCACACTGCAAATCCAATTTCAGGAGACTTTTCAGTAGAGGCAAGCAACGCCTTTAAAATAGAAAATGGAGAACTGACCGACCCAATCAATAAAGCGATGATTTCAGGAAACATATTTGAAATCATGAAAAATGTTGAAGGTCTAAATTCAGAAATAAAACAGTACGGTTCATTTATCATTCCAAAATTATTGGTGCATGATTTAAGAGTTGTCGGACAGTAAATGAAAAATTTAAAAAAAAATAGAGTGAGAAAAATTACATTTTTCTTAATTTTTCTCTATATCTGTTGATTGTATCATTTTTGTATTCGATTTTAAGGTAATCCTCAGTCAATTGCTTATTTTCATCAAATTCCTTGATTTTTTGATTCAGGGCCTTATCGATTTCCTTATCTAATTTTTTAATCCGATTGTCAAAAGAGTTTTCTAATTTTCTCATGTTAATGTCAGTTCTTCGAGATAATCTTTTAATCTCTTCATCCATATCGAGTTCATCTTTTTTAGGCATATACTCACCTACATTTCAATGATAGGTAATTGAATTTCAGTTATGTATTCATCTTCATTGTCACAGTTATAGAATCCTTTAATAAGAACTTCCTTAGGTGAACCGATAATGTCATAATGATTTTTTTGGGCAATGTCAACCAATTCGGCATAGGTGTCCATGATGTTATCAGTGGACCCGTAATGAGTGCCTGCCAAAACCTTATTCTCAATCATGTCAACGACACGGATCCTGTCAGTTTCATCCGGATCATCTTTTACAGGAATGCTTACATCATACACAACATCCCCTTGATCTACCTCGTGTCTTGGTGAGAAATAAACAATGAATGGTTCCCCATCAGTTCTAATATCCTCTGTATCAACCCAATCCATCAATATTGAAAAGAACACTCCAATATCTGATTTTGGGGTTTTACAATTAATAACTCCTAATTTTTGTTCTGGAATTACTTTTACTTCATAATCCATAATTTACACCTATCTTAAATTATAATCTTAATTGAATAAATAAACTTCTACTTCCTCGCCCTCATCAACAAGCTCGACCAATTTCGGAATTTTCACATAACCATCTGCTGTTGACAGTGAGAATATAGCTCCGGAATCCTTGAATATAGGTTGGATTTTATCTTCATCAACTCTTACCAATTGGTATTGCATTCTTCCAACCTGTGAATGGATTCTTTTTGTGATTTTCCCTTTAATGACTTTTAATTCAAAGTCCTTATCGATTCCGGCCAATCTTGTTAACGGTTCTGCCACAAATGCGTTGAATATCATCAATGCAGATACAGGATTTCCAGGCAATCCTATAACCAGTTTTCCATTGATTACACCAACGATTGTCGGTTTTCCCGGTTGAACTGAAATTCCATGGATGTGAACTTCACCCAATTCATCAAGCACATGCTTCAGGACATCCCCAAGACCTGCTGATGTTCCTCCCGAACAGAACAGTATGTCAACTTCCTCAAGGGACTTGGTAATCTTTTCCTTGACCTCATCATAATCGTCATGCATGATGCCCAAGAATTTGGCATCCGCGCCGCATGAAATTGCATCGTTTTTAATCATTCCGCCGTTTACATCATAGATTTTACCATAATCAAGCTCTTCACCCTGAAGGGTTATTTCATTTCCTGATGAAAGTATACCGACACTTGGCTTTTTGAAGACTTCAATGCTTTCAAAGCCTTGTGACAATAAAACACCTATTTTACCAGGGTTTAGGAAATCGCCTTTTTTAAGAATCAATTTTCCTTCTTCAATATCGGAACCTTTTTTAGCCACATCCTGTGTTGGAGTAACAGTTGTCAATAAATTGACTTTACCGTCGTCCTTTTCAGCATATTCAACCATCAAAACTGCATCTGAACCTTCAGGCATTGCAGCACCTGTACTGATTTCAATACATTTGCCTGCCTGAACCTTCTTGTCGGTGGTGGATCCTGCTTCCAAAAAGTCTATTACATCTAAAGTGTTTGGAGATTCCTCAGATGCTCCAAAACTGTCACTTGAAAGAATTGCAAAACCGTCCTTTAGTGCTTTGTCGAATGGAGGAAAATCCATTCTAGAGTAAACGTCTTCAAACAAAACCCTGCCATAAGCTTCACTAACTAAAATCTCTTCACTTTCCGGTTTCAAATTCTCATTGAATAAATTTTGAATAATGTCAATAGCTTCATCACATTCTTTAATTTTTAAAAATTCAGTTCCCATAATATCACAAAATAGTAAAATCCAATAAATTAATATATAATATATTAATATAAATATAAATAATTTAATCTTATGGTAGAATTTTTATTATTATTTTGGAGGAGAGTATTTGTCTAAACCTAATAACAATCAACAACAAGAATATAGAAGGGTAAGAACCCCTAAAAAAGGAGAAATACCTGGAATTGTAGAACAAATTATGGGACATGGAAAATTAAAAGTCCGTTGTGCCGATGGAAATATAAGAATGACAAGAATCCCTGGAAAAATGAAAAAACGTATTTGGATTCGTGAAGGAGATGTCATTCTCGTAAAACCGTGGGATTTCCAATCTGATGAAAAAGCAGATGTTATTTGGAGATACACAAAAACCGAGTCTAACTGGCTTGAAAGAAAAGGCTACTTAAAAATGTAGTCTAATTACTTATTTTTTTTGATTTTAATGGATCCTAAAGTAGCAAAAGCCGACGCCAAACACCAAAAAATTCATTCCGAAAAAAGAAGAAAGGATAGCTCTGACAGGAAAACCGGAAATGAAATTTTTGACAAGATTACCCTAGAAACATTATACAAACTGGCAAACCAGGGATACATTGATGTTTTGAATGGTGCTATAAGCACAGGCAAGGAAGCTAATGTGCTTACCGGCATTACCGATGATGAGAAATTCGTAGCCGTTAAAATATATCGGATAGCGACATCAGACTTTAAAAAAATGGATTACTACCTCAAAGGGGATCCAAGATTCAATGTTAAAACAAAAAACAAAAGGAAAATCATATATTCATGGGTTACAAAGGAATTCAAGAACCTGACCCGTTTACACACCGCAGGAGTTACCGTTCCAGAACCGATTACAAGCTCAAACAACGTTTTGCTTATCGAATTTATAGGGGACGAAGATGGAAACCCTGCACAACCGGTTAAAAACCAACCGCCCCAAGATCCGGATGATTTCTGGAACAAATTGCTCGTTCAATTGAAACTCTTTGTGAATGAAGCGAAGCTGGTTCATGGGGACCTGTCAAATTACAACATATTGAACTTGAATGAGGAACCTGTGATAATTGACGTTTCACAATCAGTTGTGTTGGACAATCCCATTTCAAAGGAATTGCTTGAAAGGGACATCAACACTCTCGTAAGGGAATACACCAAACTTGGTGTTGAAACCAGCTTTGATGAAGTTTGGGAATATGTGAATCCTAAATTTTAATAATTATAATAACTAACTTATTATTAAAGGTGATAATTATGCCAGAAACAGATTATTTGAAAATACCTCAAAACAGAGTGGGGGCATTAATAGGAAGCAATGGTAGCGTTAAAAAATCCATTGAAAAAGCAACTGGAACCATCCTCGATATCGATAGTGATGAAGGCACAGTTTACATTACACCTAGAGATGACATGGAAGACCCGTTAGGGGTCTGGAATGCAAATCATATTGTTAAAGCAGTAGCACGTGGATTTAACCCGGAAGTTGCTCTTAAGCTTATAAGTGACGACATTTACCTGGAGGTAATCAGTTTACCATTATATATCGGCAAATCCAAAAAGGCACTTGCAAGACACAAGGGCAGAATTATAGGAAAAGACGGCAAGACACGTGAAATAATTATGGAAATGGCCGAAGTTGACATGGCAATCTACGGTAAAACTGTTTCACTTATTGGGGAAATGGACAACATCATGGTTGCAAAGGAAGCCATTGAGATGATTCTAAACGGATCCAGACACAAGTCAGTTTACGGATTCTTGGAACATAAGAAAGAAGACTTGAAAATGAGAGAATTCAAGGACCTTGTCGGAATTAATGATGACAAAATCGAATTTAAGGACGGCATCGACTTTGATGAAAAGGACTATTAGGAGTTAACTCTCCTAATTTTTTTATTGCAAAACAATTATCCCCCATCATACAACTTTTTCTATTTTTTGAAAATCAAAAATTGATTATGCAAATATTGTCCATCAAAGAAATATTACAACCCCCTATCAATTTTAATGATGTTTTGCTATAACTATTATAGTAATACTTAAAAAGTTTTATATACTTTGACCAACTTATATAGATACTGTAGTATAAATACCATATTTTCTACATGTTTTAAAATTATTATTTTACCATATATTTAAACAAGACAGATAGGGTAGGGTAAAAATATTACTTTCCAAATGCTCTCTCACTTTATTTAAATATACTTCATATAATAAATTTAAACATACAAATTTAAGGAGGAAAAATTTTGGCTCAACAAGGTATTGATTGGGATGAAGACTTTGACAGGTTAACCCCATCCCAGTTCTTTAGAAAAAACAAACAGATGTTGGGATTCACCGGTAAAATTCGTTCTTTAACTATTGTATTCCACGAACTGATTACAAACAGTTTTGACGCATGTGAAGAAGCAGGAATATTGCCTGATATCGACATCGAATTAAAGCGTGTTGACAAGGAACATTATATCTTAAGACACAAGGATAATGGTCCAGGAATTCCTGAAGATTACGTAATGCAAGTATACTGTATGATGTTTGCAGGATCAAAATTCAGAAACATTCAATCCAGAGGACAGCAAGGTTTAGGTTGTAGTGGTTGTGTTCTCTTATCACAAATGACTACAGGTAAGCCTGCTCGTGTAATTTCATGCTACAAGGAAGGGGATGAAATTAAAGGAGTGAAAATGAAATTCCAAATGGATGTTGAAAACAACCGTGGAATTCTAATGGAAAGGGAAGACTATCCTGCTGAAAGTACTGGAGTATGCATTGAATTACAATTCAAGGATGTTTCATACTCTCTTGCAGAACAAGGTGCTTTTGAATACATCAGAAGAACCATGATTGGAAACCCACATGCAAAAATCACATTCAGAGACCCATCAGGACACAAATACATCTTTAAAAGGGCGGCTGACGTTGTACCAGTACAACCAAAAGAAGTATTGCCTCACCCTAAAGGTGTAAGCGCTGACGATTTAATGACAATGGCTAAAAACACAGACAGCAGAAGATACAAAAGTATGTTAACTTCATCATTGTCAAGGATGTCCGCAAAAAGGGTTGATGAAATAGCGGAAATGACTGGAATTGACATGAACAAACGTCCAAAAGCCATGACATTCCCTGAAGCAGAAGCTATCGTTCACTGCTTTAAGAAAATGAAATTCATGGCACCGCCAACAGACGGACTTATACCAATCGGATCCGAACAAATAGAAAAAGGTATGAAACAAATCCTTCATCCTGAATTTGTAACAACAATCACAAGAAAACCTGTAACCTATGCAGGTGGTGTTTCATTCATTATTGAAGCAGGTCTTGCTTATGGTGGAAATTCCGGAAGAGTCGTCAATGAGAAAAGAAAATCTGAAATCATGAGATTCGCAAACAGGGTTCCACTGACATTTGACGCAGGAAGCTGTGCAATTACTGAAGCGCTCAAAAGTATTGATTGGAAACGTTACGGTCTTAAAGACATGGATAACACTCCATTAACATTATTTGTCAATATTATTTCAACTCAAGTGCCTTACCTTTCAACAGGTAAGCAAAGTGTTTCACCTGAACCTGAAATCGTTCATGAAATCAGACAGGCCACCATGAAATTGGCTCGTCAATTACAAAAACATATCCGTGCCAAAAGAGCAGCCAAAGAAAAGGAAAAACGTTCCAAAGTATTCGAGGAATACGTTCCTGTCATTATTGAAGAAGCTGCAAAACTTGGTGAAACCGGAGTTCCCGAATACCAAGAAGTGCTTGCAAAAGTTACCAAAAGGGCTCTTGCAGAATTGCTTGGTGAGAAAGTTGAGGAAGAAGAGGAAGAAGAAGAATACGATGCAATCATCATGGAAGAGGTTGATGAGTTCGGACATGTTGTTGAACAAGGCAACTCCACATTAGATAATTTCATTGATGATGATGCGGATGATGATTTTGAGGAATAGGTGATTTAGATGGCTAAAGCAAAGAAAGAAGAAAAATCACATAAAGAACTTAGGAAAGAATACACCTACAATAAACTTAAAGGTTTAGGTCAAGAGATTATTGAAGAGATAGAAAAAAATAAAGTTCCTAACCTCAAAGTTCCATCAAGAGGTACCGGAAACATTGTTTACGATGATGCTAAAAGATACTACGTATTAGGTGACAGATACGGAAGAAGATCTTTAGGTAATGTAAAGCAAATCAGAAAATTGGGCCAAATGGTTTACGTTGCTAACTTCTGTAAGGACTTGGTTGCAAGGGAAAAGACCGCTACCATCAGGGAAATGTATTATGTTTCCGAAGGATGGGGAATCAGTTTCAAAAACCAGCAGGAATCCAACATCGTCGGTGAAGACCTGGAAGTAACTTTAGGTACCACCCGTGAAGATTTAGGATTAATGCCTGAGGAAGACGGAGCATCAGTATATGGAGACCTTACCCTTTTCGATGAAGTGGAAGTTAATGCTTCAAAAATGGGAAAATCCGGATATACAATCTCCCCAACAATTGACCAGGTTGATTTCCTTGATTGTAATGTAGATAAGGTATTGGCTGTGGAAACCATGGGAATGTTCCACAGGTTGGTTCAGGAAAACGCTCATAAAAGATTTAACTGTTTAATCGTTGGGCTTAAAGGACAAGCCGCTCGTGCTACAAGAAGATTCATTAAAAGGGTTAACACTGAACTTGACTTACCAGTATACATCTGTAACGACGGAGACCCTTGGGGATTCCACATTGCACAGGTAATTATTTCCGGAAGTGCAAAATTAGCTCACGTTAACCATGACTTAGCTACTCCTGACGCTAAATTCATTGGAGTAACAGCATCTGACATTATCAATTACGACCTACCTACTGATAAACTCAAAGATGTTGACGTTCTAAGGCTTAAAGAGCTTTCTAAAGACCCAAGGTATAAAGGCGATTTCTGGCAAACTGAAATTAAGAAAATGCTTAAGATCGGTAAGAAAGCAGAACAGCAATCTTTCTCCAAGTATGGGCTTGAGTATGTTGTAGATACTTATTTCCCAGCTAAATTTGAAGAAATGGAAAATCAAGCATAAGCTTGAAATTTTCCTCCTTACTTTTTTTTATTTTTTCATTATTTTTTTAGATATCTTTATATACTATAACGGCAATATACCCTAGTAGGTATAGGTTGTGTTATTTTGAAAGAATGTATGGATAGTGCAAATTTACATAGAAGACTTAAAAAGATAATCGGACAATTGAATGCAATTGATCGTATGATTGATGAGGACATTCCATGTGAACAGATTTTAATGCAGGTAAATGCATCAAAATCAGCATTACATAAAGTCGGACACATTATTGTTGAAGGACACTTGGAACATTGCGTAAAGGAAGCCATTGAGAACAAGGATTCCGATGAAGCAATAAGTGACATTTCATCAATTTTGGAATACTACTCAAGGCTATAATTTTTTTTAAAATAACCTTATACCCTATGGGGTATACTTATACCATGGGGTGTTTAAAATGAGATTCACAAAATACCAAATAATAGACATAACATTAATATCAATCTCAATAATTAGTTTAATTACAAGCTTTGTCCTATCTCTCGATTATATCTCCTGGATATCTGTCATCCTTTGTGGAATACCAATATTTAAGGAATGTATCGAAGGACTGGTTACAAAATTTGACATAAAAGCGAATTTGCTGGTTTCAATAGCAATCATAGCATCAATAATAATTGGCGAGGTTTTTGCTGCCGGTGAAATTGCAACAATCATGGCGATTGGGGGATTTTTAGAGGAATACACCGTGTCAAAAACACAGGTGAAAATAAAAGAGCTTGCCAACATGACCCATCAATTTGCAACAAGAATAAGGAATGGAATTGAAGAAAGAATACCTGTTGAAAATGTACAAGTCGGAGATATCTTAAAGGTGCTTCCTGGAGAAAGCATTCCAACTGATGGAATCATAATTAAAGGTGAAGCCTCAATTAACCAATCAACCTTGACTGGAGAATCCCTGCCGATAGATAAAAAGGAAAATGATGAGATATACAGCGGAACCATAAATCTTTATGGTTCATTTACAATGAAAGCAACAAAAATCAGCCAAGACAGTTCTCTTCAACGACTAATCAAATTGGTGGAATCCTCCAAACCGGAAAATGCAAAAATCGTCAGGACTGCGGACAAATGGGCGACATTGATTGTTGTAATAGCATTTGCCGCATCAGTTCTGACATACTTATACACATTTGAAATAATCAGATCAGTGACAATTCTTGTTGTATTCTGTCCATGCGCATTGGTATTGGCCACCCCAACCGCAATCATGGCTGCAATCGGCAATCTGACAAAATACGGAATTCTCATTAAAGATGGACAATCCCTGGAAGAATTGGCCCATGTTGATGAACTGATATTTGATAAAACTGGAACCTTGACAAATGGAACTCCAAAAGTTGTTAATGTCACCTCAGACAATCCTGAAGAAATGATGTATCTAATTTCATCCCTTGAATCAAAATCAGAACATCCATTGGCTAAAGCCATAGTCCAACATTACAATAGCAATGACCTAGCTAAAGTGGATAACTTTAAAATCCATATAGGAGAGGGAGTGAGCGGAAGCATCAACGGCTCAAGGATAATTGCGGGAAACAAAAAACTTTTAAAATCAGAGAATGTTCCGCTGGATGGTATTGCAGAATGTCAAAATGGAGAAATCCAAATATATGTTGCAAAGGATGGCGAATACCTTGGCTGCGTATACCTTGCGGACACCTTAAGAAAAAACACCAGCAAAACAATAAGAAGACTAAAAGGATTGAGGATAAAAACAACATTATTGACAGGGGATAACGAAAAAACAGCCAAATACATAGCTGAAAAGATAAAAATCAGAAACGTTAAATTCAACTGTTTGCCCCAAGACAAAACCGAATATATCGCAAGAGAGCAAATTCTTGGCCACAAGGTTGCAATGATTGGGGACGGCATAAACGATGCCCCATCACTGAAAAAGGCAAATGTCGGAATAGCTATGGGGAATATCGGAAGCGATATCAGCGTTGATGCCTCCAACATCACATTGGTCAATGACAATATAGATGATGTTCCCCAACTGATTGCAGTTGCAAGAAGGTCCATTAAAGTGATAAGCACAGGAATCGCATTTGCATTGGCCCTGAACATTGTGGCAATGGCATTGGCTATTTTAGGGCTTTTAAATCCGATTGAAGGGGCATTGATTCACAACATCGGGTCTGTTATCGTGATTGTTTACTCCTCAACACTGGTGAACTACAAGATTTCCAAAAAAGACTGCAGGAACCCTCAAAAGTTAGGCATAACTAAAACTTTAAATAAGCCTATGACATAATATTAACTATCGATAAAAGGTGATTTATTATGGCTGAAAAAGAAATTAAAGTAGTCGGTATGCACTGCCCATCATGCGTAAATGCTGTTGAATTATGTTTAAAAGACGTTGACGGAATTGAAGATGCAAAAGCAGACCTTGATTCAGGAATTACCACAATCACAATGTCTGGCGACGTAAGTGATGCTGACATTAACGATGCAGTCGAAGAGGCTGGTTTCAAAGTAGAATAATTCTACTTTTCTTATCTTTTTTTATAGAATTCTTTTAATATCTCAACTATTTCCACATTGTTTTTACCAACAAGCAGGTTGTGCTTTAAATTATCAAAAACAATCAGTTTTGAATTTTCAATCTTTTCCGAAAGGCTTTCCTGAATGCTTTTTGGAAAAATCTCATCGTATTTTCCTGCCAAAATTAACGTTGGAACCCTGATTTGCGACAACAGATTTTCAACATCGAAATTGAAGCATGCTTCGGTTGCCATTTTGTATGCCTCAATATTGGCTGTTTTTGAAGCAGCTTGCTTTAGAAAATCAAGCTCCTCCCTATTGCTTTCAATTACATCGGGACAAAGCACTTTCGGCAGCATGAACTCGAAAAAGTCTTCAAAGGAGAGATTCAGTTCATCAATGAATTGGCTAAACACCGCAGCGCAATCATCATCACATTTATAGAAAGTTGACATCAACACCAATGAGGACACATAATCCGGGAATCTAAGTGCAAAATCCATTGCAATTGCACCCCCCAATGAAAATCCAATAAGGTTTGCTGTTGTAATGTCCAACTCATCCAAAAGTGATTTCAAGTCATTGGCATAGGTGCCTATGCTTATCTCATCCTCTCCCAATAGGGACTTGCCATGGCCCCTCAAGTCAAATCGGACCACCTTAAACTCTTTCCTGAGTGCGGCTGCCAACGCTTCCCAATATAACAGATTATCAGAAAGTCCATGAATGAACACCAAGGGTTCGCCGTCACCTTCCACAGCATAATTTAGTTCCATAATCCCATTTTAGGAAACAATTACATAAATAGTTAATCTAATCCAAAACCTAATATCAAATTTTATATAAGTTAAGCAACAGATTTTTATTCATATAATCTTTGATTATTATAATAAAAAAGGGATTAAAATGAAAACTGTTGCAATTAATGGTTATGGAACCATCGGTAAAAGAGTGGCTGATGCTGTAGCTGCTCAAGATGATATGAAAGTAGTGGGTGTAAGTAAAACTAGACCTAACTATGAAGCAAGAACCGCTGTTGAAGAAAAAGGCTATCCATTATACATTGGAATTCCTGAAAGGGAACAAATGTTTAAAGATGCCGGAATCGAAATAGCCGGAACCGTTGAGGAAATGATTCAAGAGGCAGACGTAGTTGTTGACTGTACTCCTGGAAGCATCGGTCCGCAAAACCTTGAAATGTATAAGAAAGCTGGAGTAAAGGCAATTTATCAAGGTGGGGAAGACCATGAGTTAACCGGTCTTTCATTTAACGCCATCTCCAATTATGATGACTCATACGGTGCAGACTACACTCGTGTAGTGTCCTGTAACACTACCGGTTTGACCCGTACATTATCAACTATTGACCCGATAGCTGACATCAAGAAGGTAAGGGCAGTGATGGTCAGAAGAGGATCAGACCCATCTGAAATCAAAAAAGGACCAATCAATGCAATTGTTCCAAATCCTCCAAAAGTACCTTCACACCACGGTCCTGACGTTAAAACCGTTATGAAAGGCATTGATGTGACAACAATGGCATTGCTTGTGCCAACAACCTTAATGCACCAACACAACATCATGGTTGAAATCAACAACGATGTTGAAACCGAAGAAATCATTGAGGCATTGGAAAAACGTTCCAGAGTAATTGTCGTATCCGCCGAAGAAGGATTAGGCTCTACCGCTGAGTTAATGGAATATGCCAAAGAGCTTGGAAGAAACAGGAATGACCTATACGAAATTCCTGTTTGGAGAGAATCCATTAATGTTGTCGGCAACGAGTTATTCTACATGCAAGCAGTACACCAGGAATCAGACGTAATACCTGAAAACATTGATGCAATTCGTGCACTTTTAGAAATGGAAAGTGACAACGAAAAATCAATAGCTAAAACTAACAAAGCCATGGGAATATTCTAAATTCCCTTTTTATTTCTTTTTTGATTTAGATGAAACATAGAGTGCTTTTTGGACCGGCAGGAAGTCCCATTAACTATAAGGGTGCCGCATATAAGGCTCCAAAATACATCAACGAGGAAGGGCTTGACTCCTATGAATACCAATCCCCTTATGGGGTGAGGATTGGGGAGTCCGCCGCAACAACCTTGAAGGAAGAATCCCAAAAGCATGACGTTCTGGTTTCCATGCACGCCCCGTACTACATCAACTTGTGTGCAAAGGAAGAGGAGAAGATTGACAAAAGCATTGGCCACCTCATTTCCGCCGCACGTGCGGGAGAATGGATGGGTGCCTACAGGCTTGTGTTCCACCCTGGAGCATACCTGAACAGGAAGCCTGAAAAGGCCATGGAAATCTCCAAACAGACTGTCAACAGACTGTTTGAGGAACTTGAAGCCGAAGGCATTGAGGAGTTTACCTTTGCTCCCGAAACAACCGGCAAAAGGACACAGCTCGGTAATGTTGGAGAGGTTGTTGAATTGTGTGCCACTTTTGATCATTTCGAGCCGACAATTGATTTTGCACATGTTCACGCTCGTGGAAGAGGTTTCCTGAACAAAAAAGAAGATTATAATTGTATATTTTCCACCATTGAAGACAAATTGGACATTGACATCCTACATTGCCATTATACAACAATAGAATACGGAAGGGGCGGTGAAGTGAAGCATCACACATTAGCTGAAAGCGATGAGTACGGCCCAGACATCAAGGACTTGCTGTCAGTCCTGATAGATAATGGTTGGAATGCGAATATTATATGTGAAACCCCATTGAGGGATGAGGATTCACTTAGAATGAAAGAGATTTATGAGAATTTAATATGAATAGGTGAAAAAATGTTAGAACAATACATGCCATTTTTAGGATTAATAATATTTGGAAATATCGAAAACCTCATATTATCTTCACAAGGAGTTGTCAACGGTGTCGACCCAAAAATTTTGGGAGGATTGAGTATTCTTGTGGTAATAGTATGGTTGTTTATTGGAACAGTAGCTACCGATGTGGCAATGCAATATGCAAATTACATCAACTTCATCGGAGGACTTGCAATTTTCATATTAGGTATCCAGTCCGTTGTAGGAGCGGTAAAAAACATCAGATCCAAAGGAAGTGCATAAAATGGTTAACTGGAAAGATTATGCTCCATTTACAGGACTTCTCATCTTTGGAAACATAGAAAACCTGATTCTTGCTTCTCAGGGAGCCGTAGCCCATGTCAACCCATACATTTTAGGAGCATTAAGTATAATACTGGTCATAATATGGCTATTGATTGGTACCTACGGTACAAAAGTAGCTATAAAATATGCAGATTATATCGAAATAATCGGTGGTCTGGCCATCATTATTTTAGGTATACAATCCATGTTAGAAGCGGTTGGAATATTATAGAGGTAACCACTACCTCTAATAATCCTTTACGGAATCAATCAAATCATCCATGTCCTTGAAAAGGGCATTAATATCATCATCATCTTCCTTATTTGAACTTAACTGAATCACAAGCTCATTAATCAAATCTTCCATCTTGTCAATGAAAGCGTTCAAGGTGACTATCTTGTTTTCAATCTCCTTTTCGACAATGGCGTTTTCGCCGTCATCCAATTCAATCATCTTTCTTGCAACGGTCAGCTGATTGTCAAACATTCCATTGGATTTCCTGATGGTTGCTGTGAATTTCTGGTATGACATGTGTGATGGGTCAAAAAGCTTTTCAACAAGCTCAGTGGCTCTCCTCTGCTTTAATTCATATTCCTGTTCGA
The DNA here is from genome assembly GCF_003111625.1 of Methanobrevibacter thaueri. Classification (NCBI taxonomy): domain Archaea; kingdom Methanobacteriati; phylum Methanobacteriota; class Methanobacteria; order Methanobacteriales; family Methanobacteriaceae; genus Methanobrevibacter; species Methanobrevibacter thaueri. The sequence continues at coordinate 26,594 of NZ_MZGS01000024.1, forward strand.
TTTTGTCAACTTCCTCCTCATATTTGGAAGGCATGTGAACCCTTTGCGGTTCGGGATCGTGGTAGACCTCCTTTCCGCACTGTGAACAGAAATGTTGGCCAGGGTCTAATTTGGCACCGCAGTAAATGCAAAAATGATTGTGATTGTCCTCTAAAGTCATATACTTATAATTTCCCATATGAATTATATAAACTTACTCATGGTTTCCTGAGTTTCAGAACCACGATTTCACTGTCGGTTCCCCATCTCATTGGAGTGTCCATCGAACCTACACCGGTCGTTACATGAATATATTTTCCCAAATCGTTTTTGAACAGTCCAATGTTATATTCAAACATCCTGTTTGCAAACCATACCATCGGATAGAACTGCCCTCCGTGAGTGTGACCGGACAACTGAATGTCAAAGCCCAAATCTGAAAACTCCTTCCACTTATACGGCACATGATAGTTGATTATATTGACCATATCATCTCTTATCAATGACTCATCGATTTGCGGAACTTCCCTATCCCCAAAACTGAACGTCAATCCGAAAATGTTCAAACCGTTCAATTCAATTGAATCATTGTCCAAGACTATAATTCCCGCATTCTCACAGGCTTCAATGACGTTTTTGATGCCTGGATAAAAATCATGGTTTCCCGGAGTGAATATTATTGGCATGCTAACCTCACTTAACGCCTCAAAATCATTTTCTTCAACTATTGATGAGCCATCTGCCAGATCTCCTGAGATGATTGCTAGCTCACAGGTGTCTTCAAGTTCCTTCAATTTATCAGCAATCAGCTCTGTAATCTGCCTGTGGCGGACAGACCCGAAATGCACATCTGACAAATGGGCGATGTTGATGTCTTTCTCCAGATTATTTAATGTTATGACCTTTTCATTGACAATCAACCTATGGGCCTTGTAATAGTTGTAAACTCCCAAAATTGGGACAATAGCCAATAGCGCCAGATTCATTTCAAATGACAAATCGACAAATGAGCCAATCAGATAAATGACAATGATGTCTATCAGAAAAATTACTGAAGCCCACATCCAAACTCCACTGACTGTCGAGAGGAACCTTGTAATCTTGCGTGACTTTTGAGCCTCGAACAGCATTGGCATGAAGTGAATCAAACCAATAATTATTGTTAAAATTAAAATGTAGGCATCATCCAATCCTCCCAACAATAAAAAGATATATTTAAGCAGGAAAAACTCAAACAGCATGTAAAAGGGAGTTATGAATAACACTCTTCTTGTTCTGAAACTCATGAATCAACCTCTTAAATTAGTATATTTCACTAAGTATTTAAATTATTAAAACAAATGTTATGAATATGATAAAATTCAGGAGGGGAAATATTTGAAAAGTGACAACAAACAACTGGAAATTAAAACAACCAACCAAAAACTGCAAATAACCGAAAATGAAAACAAAGAATTTGCCAAATTAGTTGTTGTGAAACCTGTAGGATACCCTTTCGAATTCAATCTGATGGATGGTGAAATAGAGATTACCAACACCAAACTATTTGAGGAATATGCCCGTGACCAGTGGTTGGGCCTGGTTGTGCGTGAGAAGTCACACCTGTTCGACCAGAAAATTATTCCGGATTATGGTTTTGAAATCGTGACCGCAAAACCTAATAACTCAATAATTACTGAAAACACCAAAATCAAGATTATTACCGACGAGATTGATAAGAAAAATGACAATAAAATCAAATCAAATGTCCACCTTTCAGACATTGTCGGCCAGGAAAATGCCAAACAAAAAATTAAGGTCATAAAAAAATATCTTGAAGACCCTGAACGTTTCGGACCATGGGCTCCTAAAAACATCCTGTTTTATGGACTTCCAGGTACCGGTAAAACAATGCTTGTCAAAGCGCTTGCAAACGAGCTTGAGGTTCCATTGTATCTGGTTAAGGCAACATCCCTTATTGGGGAGCATGTCGGTGATTCCTCATCCAAAATACAGGACCTGTTTAAAAAGGCATCTGAAAATGCTCCATCAATAATATTCATAGATGAGATTGATGCAATTGCACTTCACAGATCATTCCAATCACTTAGGGGAGACGTTTCCGAAATTGTCAATTCCCTTTTGACTGAAATGGATGGAATCAATGAAAATGAGTCTGTCATAACCATTGGCGCTACAAATAACCCTTCAAGTCTTGATTTAGCAGTTAAAAGTAGATTTGAAGAGGAAATTGAATTTAAATTGCCTAATGAAAATGAAAGATTGACCATTATGGAAAACAACCTTAAAAGCATGCCTTTGGATTATGATTTAGATTTAGAAAAATTAGTTAAATTGACCAAGGGACTGTCCGGCAGGGACATTAAGGAAAAGATTCTTAAGACCTCCCTTCACAATGCAATATCCAATGACTGCGACATCATCACTATGCAAAACGTTGAATACGCATTAAATAATATGAAAATTAAAGATTCCGACATCAAGGGCATGTTTGAATAAGACCCTAATCAGAATCGAAAATATATTGGGCTGCTTCGAGGACATCGGTGTTTTCGGCTTTTGCAGCTTTTTTAACGTTTTTTGAAATGTCGAAAAATATCTTATTTACAATGGAATTTGTTAAATTATTTAATATTTTATCACTGCCATCTACATTAGACAACTTCGCACTTGCTTTTTGAGTTTCACGTTGTCTTATCTCTTCCATAGATGCTCTTAAATTACCAAGAAGTTCATCAACTTCCATTATTTTAAACGATTCTTTGAGTAAAATGAACTCATCATTGATGATGTTTTCGGCTTCACCGAATTCCTTGATTCTGAGCTTAGTATTTTCATCGGCGATTTCCCTCAAGTCATCAATGTTGAATGACTTGACGCCCAATTCACACACATCATCGGAAATATCACGAGGATTGGCAATATCAACCATCATAACATCTTCATAATCCATATCAATGCCTAAAAGACGTTCCTTGGTGATAATCGGATGGGGAGCACTTGTGGCACTAATCACCAAATCGGCATTGGCCAAATACTCTTCCAAATCATTGAACAGAATAGCTTCACCGCCCAAATCCTCAGCCAACTGGACCGCAACATAATAAGTCCTATTAGCAACAAAAATGGCGTGTAAATCCTTTTCCGCCAAAGCCTTGGCAACCAATCTGCCCATTTTACCTGCACCAATAACCAAAACTGACTTGTCATCAAGGGTGCCGATATGCTTTTCAGCCAAATCGATTGCTGCCGAACCTATTGAAACTGAACCCTTATTGATATTGGTCTTGTTTCGTACAACCTGTCCAACATGAATCGCCTTTGTGAAAATGGCATCGAGAGATTTGCCACAGTGATGATTCTTGGCAGCCTTATGCTTTGCGTCCTTGACCTGGCCTAAAATTTGGTCTTCACCAACAATCATTGACTCCAGACCTGAAGTCATCCTGAGCAAATGCATAACGGCGGATTGACCATATTCAATTATGATGCTTTGATTTTCGTGAGACAGCAATTCATCATCCTCTGAAATGAAATCATTGTTAATGTAATATTCCTTCCTGTTGCATGTTGAAATCTCAACATACTCTCCAATTGAATATTTTTCCTGCAATTCCTGAAACAGATCATCCATATCCTTTGAAATGTTTTCCATGGACTGAATGTCCGCAATCTTATGGTCAACTCTTAAATTAAGTATCACTGTAATCCCCTTATTAAATTATCAATATAATCCTTAGCCTTACCGATTTCCTTATTCTTAATCATGGCGTTAATCTCATCATCCTCAAGGATTTCGTAAAGATAAGTTCTTCGCTCCTTTTGGTCATCGATGATGTCTTTTAAACGGCTTCTTGCATAATCCTGAAGTTCAATCTCCAAAATGTCCTCTTCAGTGATTATTGATTGGATTTTCTTTCGCAATTGTCTTGCCATCAATGGACTTTTGCCATTTGTAAAAATAGATATCTCAATATCCCCAATATTGAAGCTTGTCGGGACAATGACATTGCCCTCTTGAGGATAATCCGCACGATTGATTAGCTTATCGCCGGAAATCTTAAAAACATAATCGCATAACTTCTCATCACCGCTGGCGATTACAACCAAATCACACCAATCGACCAGCTCATCGACATCGTCGGTGGAGCATAGTATTGCACCTTTGGCCTTCAGTTCATCGGAAATCTGATTTCCCGCCAATTTAACTGATGCGCCATGGTCCAAAAACTTGTTGGCCCTTCTTGTTGCAACCTCGCCGGTGCCTAAAATAAAAACATTTAGATTTGATGTTTTTAAATAAAGAGAAGTCCAATCCATTTTAATCAGAATTTTCAAGAGATTTTGCATGTAAAACTTTTACAGCAGCTCTCAAATCATTATTGCATTCGGTCAAAACATTCATGGCTTCTATTTTTGAGACGTTGAATGTTTCTGCCAATGCTTCTGCTCTTTCATCAGGGTTAGGTTTTTTGACACCAACCAATCTTTCAGATAACTGTTTTTTTAAATCCAAATACTCGTCATGACTCATTCCCATATTTCTTAAAGTCATGTCCCTTAATGGGCAAGGCTTTGATGGTTTGCAACACCATACAAGTGATCCAAAACAGGTCCCTGCTCCTTCGCCTAATCTAGTTTCTCTTCCAAATTGAATCTTGATATCCACAAACTCTTGTGGGGTTAAATTAACTTCCTGTAATGCGTTCAAGACAGGGCATGGTTTAACTGGAGGGCAGCAAAAAGCAAGTCCTCTTACATCTCCCCCTCTACAAATATGAGATGGTGCATCTTCCCAAGTCATAACAATCCTCCAAATTTAAGTTCAATTCTCCTTATAATCATAAAATAATAATATAATTTATTTAAACTTTGAATATATAATCTTTTTTATAAAAGATAATTTAAACTTTAAATTCACAGATGGAAAAAATAAAATTATTAATAATAACGTTTTTAAACATCATTTACTTATTTTAATATATGGGAAAAGAAATAATTTCAATCGAAGGAATAACCATCACATTATATCGCAAAAACATTAAAAACATGTACCTTCGAGTCTTACCGCCAAACGGTGAAGTCAAGGTTTCGGCGCCACTGTTCGTATCCGATGGCGAAATCATTGAGTTCATCAGGCTACGCAAGGATTGGATTTTGGAAAAGCAAAAGCTGATTTCGCAAAACAAGATAAAGGCCCCATTGAAATACGTCAATGGGGAAACACACTACCTCTGGGGAAAGGAATACACCCTGCAACTCATCAAAAACAATGTCAAGAATGTTCTGGTGGATGAGGAAAAGTCAATCATTTACCTGCCTGTTCCTAAAAGAAGCACAATCGAGAAAAGAAAAAACATTCTGGATGAATTCTACCGTGAAGAGTTGAAAAAGGCGATTCCTCCTGTTTTGGACAAATGCACAAGGATAGTTGGGAGAACACCCACCAGCGTAACCGTTCGCAAAATGAAAAATTGGGGAAACTGCAAAAAGGACGGCAGAATCACATTGAACCTGAATCTTGCAAAAAAAGATGAAGAATTTTTAGAATATGTTATGATACATGAACTGTGCCATCTGATTGAATTCAATCATGGAAAAAACTTTAAAAAACTAATGGATAAATTCTGTCCAAACTGGAAAAAAATAAAAAAAATAGGAAAACAATAATCAAATTGTTTTCGCAAGATGTTAGGTTTTACAACCAAAACTATCTTTCTTTAAGCATGTCTTCTTTTTCATCAGGAGTTAACTGATCAACAATCTCTTCAGGAGTGCCCACATCAAGGAGCTTACCTCCTCTCATTAAGGCTGCCCTGTCACAAACATCCAATACGAAATCCATATCGTGAGAAACAATGATGAATGTTTGTTCTAATTCAGCACGAGCTTTTAAAATTGAGTCAGTAACATTTACACGAGTAATAGGGTCCATAGTACCTGTTGGCTCATCCAAAATGATTAATTTAGGTTCCTTGATTAAAACCTGTGCCAAAGCAATCCTATGTTTTTCCCCTACACTTAATTGATCAGGATATTTCTCTAAAATCAAAGTAGCATCCTTCTCGTCAAATCCTACAGTTACCAAAGCATGAATAGCTTGGATTTTACCAAATTCCGCAGGCAAATCTAAACTGATAGCATCAGTTAAGTTACCTAAGATTGTTCTGTGAGGATATAATGAATATTCTTGGTGCAACAAACCGATGTAAGGCATGATACGGCCACGATTGAGCGGTCCGACTTTGGTCATGTCAATCCATTCATCACCAAGCTTGATTTTAATGTCTCCGCTACTTGGTTCGGTTAATCCCATCAGCATTCTGGTAGTGGTTGTTTTACCGGAACCACTTAAACCTACAATACCGAATATTTCTTCATTATTAATTGTGAGGTTAATTCCGTCAACAGCCTTGACCACACCACGTTCAATGGAGTAATAATGCTTTTTAACATCTTCAAGCACAACTTCCGGTTCACCGAACTCTGGAATTTCAGGCTTTTTAGGAACAGGAACTGTTTCCATGAAGTGGTCGACAACTACATGTGGATCTCCCTCTTCTTTAATTTGACCATTCTCTAACCAAATTACATTGTCTGCAAGTTCGGTCATTACTTCTGGCCAGTGAGATGTGATTAACATAGTGATGCCTTCATCTTTGACACCTTCTTTTAATGTATTATGAAGTTTTACTGCAGTTTGAGGGTCTAAGGTACCTGTTGGTTCATCTGCTAAAAACATCATTGGATTTTTAGCCAATTGTCTTGCAAGAACTACTCTTTGTTTTTCTCCCCCACTTAAATCACGGGCAACGTGAGTAATCCTGTGGTTCATCTGAACCATTTCCAATAATTCTAAAGCGGCATATAAACCTTCTTCATATTCAACGCCTTCAGGCATTGCTCTCATAACGTTTTCAATAACTGTTTCTTCATCATACAAAGCGAAGTTACGTTGTAACATGATGGAAATTCTTCTTTTAATGCTTGCGAATAATTTCCTTTCTGCATTAAAGAAATCTACTTCCTTAGCCTCATAAGTTCCACCACAACGACATTTCTCGCCAGCATGAGATGGGGATTCTACAGCCAAACAATCTGGGCAAACCGCAATATTCATTATAATATTACCTGCATCAGGCATGTATTCTTTAGTACCCCTAAGCATGTTAATTAAAACGGATTTACCGCTTCCACTACGTCCCAATATACCTAAAGTCTCTCCTTCATTAATCTTTAAATTAATATCTTTAAGAACATCAACACCATCAAAAGTTTTGGTAATATTCTTAAGAGTTATAAAATCCATGTAATCACCTATTGAAATTATCTTTATTTAAAACCATTAATAAGATTTACTAATAACAATTGTTTTAAATTTTTTAAAAATCAGTAATATTAAAATCTAAATTTCCGGAAATGATTGAACGAGCTATTGAAAATCCATCAACTCCAGTGTCAATCATTTTTTCAAGATTTGCACGTGAGTTTACGGAATTATTTCCAATAACCTTAATATTAACATTATTACAAATATTTCGCAAAAGTTCCCAGTCCGCTTCAAAGACACCTTTTTTCATGGCATCAATATGTAAGTAGTCAGCACCTGCATCTTCAATCAGACTTGCAATTTTTAAAGTATCGATTCCATCAACATTTGCACGAATCTTGACTGAAACCTCACTTCCAACATTATCAACGACTTGTGAGATAAAATCCTTTAAATCTGCACGATTCAGCATTTCCTGGCCACAGCCAATGGCTACAATTTCATCCTGGCGACAATGACAATTAATTTCAACAATATCCAAATTTTCAATATTCCCAACTTCAATTATTGGCTGCGGAGTTGTTGATCGCACATTCGCTGAAACTTTTACATTACCGTGAACTTTCTTAATTGAATTTACTTCATTTTCAATGTGTGTAAAGATTTCATCCAAGGGAAAATCGAATTCCTTCCTTCCCCTTTCAATGATTTTCTTACTGGCTTCAATAGTGGGCTCATCCAAACTATATCCGCCTAAAGTAGCTACATTAAAACCCTGTGGAATAACCTTATTTAAAAAATCAGCGTCAGTTATTCCAGCCATGGGAGCAACTACTTTCAACATGAAATTTCCTCAGTATTCCTTTTCAATGACCCATGTCCACATTTCATTGTTATGGGCACGGATTTCTTCAAGACCAATATCGGCCATGTATGCAGCATCTTCAGCGTTTTTACCTCTTCCTATACCTGCTTTAAGTTTGATGCCTATTTCCTCATCGATTTCCACCATGATATCTTCAATATCCTGTTCGGATAATCCGTTACATGGGGACATGAAATTGTCTCCTCCGATGAAGAACAGCAATGCTCCTTTCTTGATTAATTTGGTCATTAAGTAATGTTGAGCTTTGTTGACCATGAAACTTGTATCAAAAGCTGATTCGATATCAGTTAAGGTTTCTGTTACGCTGTTAATGTCAATGTGAGCCGCTTGAACGAAACTGTCTTCTTCACTTACTAAACTATCTACAGCTAAAATTTCTTTTCTTTCTCCAGATTGAGCGCTTCCTGCCTTTTGAAGAGCGATTGTTGCTAATTTTTGAGCTTCATGAGGGGTTTCAGCTGCGCCTACACCCATACTTATGGTAATTGGGTATCTGTTTCTAATTGACCTTTGGATTCTTAAGTGGTCTTCTTCGTCAAGCCCATTTGAAATAGCTAATAAATTGTCAAATCTTGTAAAGAAAACAAGACCTTTTTTATTACCAAAATGATTGTTTAAATCAGCAAATAGATTTGCTTGAAGCATTTGTAAATCAGATTCAGTTCTCGGCCTAGGAGTAACAGTCCATGGACCATAATTGTCAATTTGTATTAATGTCATTTGTATCATTTAATATTCGCCTCTTTCCTAAGGAATACTATCTATAATAATTTGTGCTAAATTTTTCTTAACACCTAAACTATTCATTATTGTATTTGTAATTGTTACCTTATTAATTATTTGCTTTAATTGTGGTTCCAAATTTGAATCTTTATCATCAATAACAATATTATCTAAAAAGTCTTTGTATAAATCTGCAACACCGACTGATGAAACTTCAATGTCCAAAGCTTTCATGAACTTGCTTGCAGGACCTGAAACCGCATCAGAACCTATGATTGGTGAAACTGCAATGACATAGGTGTCCTTAAGCGCTTCACGAACGCCTTCTAAAGATAATATCGGCAATATTGAAGTGATTGGATTTGATGGACCTATAATTACTGCCTTTGAATTCCTAATTGCATCGACAACCCCTTCGGACGGAGCCACATTGGAAAATCTCAAGTCAAGAACTTCAGGTTCTGACTGGTGCTTGATTAGGAAATCATGGAACTCCAGCTCTCCGATATCTGAAACGATTGTGATTTCAGAATCCTCTTCGCTCATTGGAATTATTCTGGATTCTATGCCCATGTTTTTCGCCTGAATCTCACATGCCCTTGCAAGGCCATACTTTTCCATCAATTGGGTTTTCTGGATTTTGGTTGCACGGTCAATGTCCCCTATCCTCAGCAATTCGGGACATCCGATCTCAGCAAGCCTTTCATGGGTTATGAAGGTATCTCCCTTGACGCCATACCAGAACTCATCATTGATCATGTCAGACATTGTGTATAATACAGTGTCAATGTCCGCTGAAACATAAACGCCTGAGAAATAGTCATTTTCCAAGGTATTGACAATTATAGTCAACTCCTTAGTGTCAACGATTTCCTTGATTCCTTGCAATAATTTTGGGGTCCCTGTTCCTCCTGATAAAACAGTAATCATGATACTCACCTATTTTCTAAATACATCTGCTGTTTTTGGCATTAAAACCGGTTTGATGTTTGAATCCACATTACGCAAATGGTCAAAACTGTCAAATCCGCGTATAATAACAACCGGCAGGCCCTCATCAGCCTGTCCCATTATAAGTGATGCTGCAGCAGACAATTCGTCGCAGGTTGCGATTTCGGTTGTTTCCAGTTCACGGCCGTATAAGTCTTTCTCTCCTACCCTTTTCCAGATTGGGGAAATTCCAGAACAACCTATGGCAGTTCCTATAGCTCCAAATCTGAAAGCCCTGCCTTGAGTGTCAGTGATGATGACTGCAATTTCCTCACCGAACTCATCCTCTAAGAATTCACGAATCTCACGGGCGGACTTGTCGGCATCCTTAGGCATAGGGGTTGCAAGACCGTCACCGACGTTTGACTCGTCAATGCCTGCATTTGCACAGACAAAACCTTGAGTTGTTTCAGTGATGATGAAATTTGGTCCAACACGAACAACCTCATTTGACTGGTCCAATATGGCCTGAACAATTTTTGGGTCTTTTCCTGCCTTTTCAGCCAATTCAATGGCTTCATCAGATGGAGTCAATTCATCCAATCTGATGAAATTCTCCTCGGCTTTGGAAATTAAGGTCTCAGCAATCAGAATTATGTCACCATGGACCAGATTGCAGCCCTGCTTTTCAATAGCCTCTTTAATAATAATTGAGATGTCACTGTTCCCATCAATAATGGGAATATCCTCTAAACCAAATAATTCAATACTCATAATAATCATCTAAAACAATTAAAAAAAAAGAAAAATTATGGATTATAGACATCAATAGTCCATTCTCCATCAAAAACAGCAGCACAAGAGGTTACCGGTTTTTCATAGTTGGCAAAAACACCTTCATCAAAAATATATTTTGCAGCTTCGGTTGATGTTTTGGCTTCGAAGTCAACCTTATCAGGCACCTGACTGCCGTAAGTTGAAATGAATGCCGCTTCACCAAATGGCACTTCTTCAACTAATATTTTTTTATCGTTGACAATACCTATGTAACATTCATATTTGTCCTCTTCGGCATTGGCTGTTACAACAGCGGCTATCCTTGGAGTGTTATAGTCATCCTTTTCATAATCCATGGTAAGCAATGAATATGCAAGAGCATCCCTGATATTCATCCCTACAGCCAATTTATCTGCTATAACGTCGGTTTGAGATCCATTGGATACAACAGCCTTGTCATCGACGATGCAAACACTATTGTATGCTATATATGGGCTCTGGTAGATATCATTTTCAAAACCTTCTTTTGGAACAATAGATGCGCTATCATCAAATCCTAAACATCTCCTATTTGGAAATGACCTGCTTGATACCCTATAAGCTACAAAAGGTTTACCTTCACTATTCATACCACTTGATAAAATTCTTCCTGTATACATTTTCATTCCTCAAATTAAACTTCTGGACGTTGGACAGCTTGGTCAACGGAAATTCCTGGAGGTGTTTCAATCACGATTTCACCAGGTTTAATAATGACTTGTCCTTCATCAATCACTCTTGCTTGAACACCAACTGCACTGCCCGCTATCGCATCCGACCGGTCTTGGCCGTTAACTGTAACTTTATGCAAGTTAGCAACAGGCACAACATAATATTCCTGGTCACCGGAAACATCAGTGACATTAGGCTTTCCAGTGCCCTGATCTAAATCGTCGGCAGTGTCAGCTTGAACATCAGTAGCTGAAAAATTACTTGTAACAACTAAAAAAATCATTATTGTGAAAAGAATATCAATGAAAGGAACTAAATTAATACTAGGTTTTTGATCCAAAAACTTCTTTTTATGTTTTCTAACATCAATAGCCATCTAATCACCTATTGTTTTAGCTTACTTTCAGTAATTTCAGCGTTAACATTACATTTCTCTAAAATAATATTCGCAATACTTTTATCCAGCATACTTGGTTTAAACGAAACCTTGATATTGGCATAAGGATCAGATATCAGTCTGGTATTTACAACACCTTCCGCTTCCTGTAAAGCTTCAAGCGCACATTCCACATTGGAATCTACCCTAACCTTAACTACTGCATAACCCCAATTGGTCATTTTTGTAGCAAGTTCAATCTTATCCATTTCCGCTTCGATAAGCCCTTGGATGTAAGTATATGTAGGCAACAGCACAATGGCCACTAAAAGACCCATAATTGTGGTAGTTAAAGCAACATAAATACCTTCAGCCATTGCTGCAGAATCAGGATGAACTCCTAATGATTTGAAAGTCATCCAGATACCGATAACAGTACCAATCAAACCTAAAAACGGAGCAAGTTCTGTGATTGTCTTGATGGTGCTTAAACCTTTGGTCATCTTAGCAACCTCAACAATGAAAATCTGCTCCATACTTTCCTCTACTTCGGTTTTGTTCTTGTAACCGATTTTTAAGGTTTCTGAAATAATTTTAGAAATAGGATTTTTAAAACCATTAATTTGTTTTAAAGCTTCAACAGCTCCGCCCCTTTCCATAGAAGCAGTTACAACACCAAATATCTCGGTTGTATCAACTTTACTAATTTTCCTAAGATATGCGATTTTCCTTAATGCAATAATTAGACCATAAACCCCAACGAAAAGAATTATGTATGTGATAATTCCACCTTGGGAAAATATGTCCACTATCCCATCAATGAACGGCATAATATACTCAACAATCATTTTTATCCTCTTTAAGTATTATCTTGAAAATTGTTTTATAAGAATATTATATAAATTCATATACTTAAATATTATTTAAAAAAAATAGTTTTAAACTCATTTCATTTTAGCAACAGTGTTCCAGGACCTTCTCACAAAATCAGGCATCTCATCATATGTATAATTCTCAAGGAATTTTTTGGTTGTTGGATCGGACGGATAACCAGAACCGATACCACCTTGCTTGATAAATTCCTTATTGATTTCAGCTATTTGAGCATCCCTTTCGGCCTTGGCGATAATGGATGCCGCACCAACCTGAATGTAAGTGTCATCTGCCTTGTGTTCTGCTATAACGTCAAAACCTGTGTCCTTTCGCAGATTTTCCTGGAATCTTTCAGCCTTAACATCCACTGCATCAACAATGGCCCTTTCAGGTTTCATTCTTAAAATAAGTTCTTCCATTGCATTTTTCTCTATCTCATTGAGATTAATGCCTTCTGCCCTCATCTCATCAATCTGGCGGGCAGTGATTATAATCATGTCATATTCAAACATTTTCTTCAGTTTACGGGATAAGATAGTACGTCGATTAGGAGTCAGCCTTTTGGAATCCTTAACGCCCATTCTACTGAGTACCTTTTCCATTTTTTCAGGAACTATAACTCCTGCAATAACCATAGGACCTAAAACAGACCCTCTGCCCGCTTCATCAACACCTAAAATATCCATAAAAATCAATAAAAAAAAGAAGTGAAATAAAAAGTTAATTTTATTTCATAGCCCTAAGACGGACTTCAGGTTCTAAAGCTAACGGCTCTGCAGCAACGATTGCAGTACCTTTTGCCACAACAGTCATTGGATCTTCTGAGATTTCCACAGGAATAGAGATTTCATCGAAAATCCTTTCTTTCAATCCACGGAGTCTTGAACTTCCACCTACACAGACGGAATTGTTATAAACACCCATCATTAATTCCGGAGATAATCTTTCGAGGATTACGTTTAATCCGTCAACGATTTGTTGCATGTATGGTTCGACTGCGTCTGCAACGAGCATTGAATCAATGACTACTTTTTTAGGCCTGTTGGTTTCCAAGGATTTACCGATAACTTCAACACTTAAGTTTTCGATTTGTTCTGAACTGTGTACCATACCAACTTCAATTTTAGCGGATTCCGCATCATGAATACCAATAGCTACATCATATTTTTCTGCTACAAGTTCAACAATCTTGTTATCGATATCGTCTCCACCACATCTAACGGTTTCAATATCATTAATGCCTCCGAGGGAGATAATCACAATATCAGTTGAACCTGCACCAATATCTATAACCATGGTACCGTTTGGTTCTGCAATAGGCAATCCTGCACCAATAGCAGCAGCTAATCCTTCACTGATTACTAGAATATTTTGTGCACCAGCTTTTCTGCCGATTTCTTCAGCCGCATTTTTTTCCACTTCGGATGCGTCTCCTGGAATACCTATGACAATTCTTCCTACGGTTTCGCCTTCATTTATACCGATTTGCATTGCTTTGATGAGTAATGCTTGTGCTTGTGCGACATTTTCAATTACACCTTTTTTCAAAGGCCTTACTGCTAGAATATCTTCAGGAGTTCTTCCGAGCATTCTTTTTGCTTCTTCACCAACAGCTAAAACTTCAGTTGGATCATCTTTTTTAACGGCGACCACTGATGGAATTTGATATAAATCAAATTTGTCTCCTGAAGGTTTTGCTATAACAGTGTTTAAAGTTCCTAAATCAATTCCTAAACTATTACTGATAACTTTAGTGTTTTCAGTTTCTGGTACTTCTTCCTCGTTTCCAAAAATATTCATGATTAATCCTCCGTTACAATATCTCTAAAATCGATAACGAAAATCTTATTAGATGTAGCTATACTTTGAACTTTTCCAACATCACCATCATTATCAACGGACATTAAAATTGTAGACAATACAATTTCATTAGCATTGTAAAATGGTTTTAAAGCAGACTTAATGAAATTAGGCAATTTTACCTCGTTATTTATATCAACATCAATGAAATTGGTGGTTTGAGATTCCTTTATGATTGCAAAAGGAATTTTGGACTTCTCAAGGACTGAGACAGTGCTTCTAATAACATCATCAGGAGCAACCAGAACCATGATGTTCGGCTCTTGATTTAGATATTCTCTTGCAACTTCTACAAATGCTCCACCACGTTTGCGAGTCTCATTTTTGAAATCGTTAAAGATTAAAGTGTTTCCATGAAGCATGATAAAATCGAATTTCTTATCCAATTTTCCTTCCTTAAGGACCACATGTTCCCTGAACAGTATTTTAACATTATGATTGGATGCAATGGCCTTGTAAGCCATGTCGTCAATCAAATCAACATTTCCTGCAATCACACACCAGTTTTTGACTATTTTATTGCTCCCATCTGATGATACTCTTGCAGCCTGTCTAAGAACACGTATATTATCTTCAATCATTTAACTACTCGCAGTTTATTAATATAAATTATTCCCCAATATAAACGGCAAATTTCAACAAAAATATTGAGTTAAATCAGAAAAACAATCCCAATTTGTCCAATAAATGTAAAATCTACTACGTTTATTTAAAGTCTAACAATTAATATTTATTAAAAATATTATTATATATATTTTATCTTTTAATCGATTTTTTTAAAAAATATTGTTAAAAAAATAATTTTTACATAAATAAAGCATTAAATACCTTATAAAAACAAAAATTAAATAAGGAAATAAGCAAATAATAGAATATAAAAAGAATAACATAGGGATATTAAAAAAAATATTAATATATCAAAATGCATTGGAAAACAAGCCAAAATTAATAAAAGATAAAATGTAATTTATTACTGGAGTTAAAATATGAGTAACATGGAAACAAATATGAAGAGTTTTATAGCAATATCCGACATCATATCATTACTGAATATGTGTTCAGGATTTTTAGCGATAATATGTTCAATAAACAAGAATTTTGAACTGGCTGCAATCCTGATGATCATTGCAATCATATTTGACTCAATCGATGGTTGGGTAGCACGCAAAACAAACAGGCAAGACGATTTGGGATTCGGAAAAAACATTGATTCCCTATCAGATGCCATTTCATTTGGAGTTGCACCTGCTATATTCCTATATAGCTGCATTAACACCACCCCAGGCATTAACCAAGTAATAGTGATTCCAGTCAGCCTAATGATTGTAATCTGTGGCGTCTTAAGACTGACAAGATATAATGTAATTGCTGATAAAATCGATACCAAGGATTTCATAGGTTTTCCAATCCCTGGAATATCATTCATTCTAGCAACATTCTATCTGACAGGACTGTTCAATCCTTATGTTGCATTGATATTGAGCATCATCGTTTCACTGCTGATGGTGTGCAATATCCAATATCCGAAATTTGACAATATCCCATTGATTGCAATTTCAGCAGTTTTAATCCTGATATTGATATTGCAAATCAAGCTTGTCCTATTCAATGTCAACATTGCAGCGATGCTGCTGTTAGTGTTCTGCCTATACTACCTGATAATTAATTTAATTAAAAGATGAGACACCTTACTCCTACTAATTAAATTAACCATCATTAACACCATTTAGGAGTAATAAAAATGAATAGAAAACCAAGAGATCCATTACACCCTCGAGGTTTTGAGGAAACACAGGAATTGAGAAATCAAATTACAAGAGACTTCCCGAAACCCAACAAAAAAGAAGAAAAAGATGAGTTATCACCATTAAAAAAGCTGAACCATAAGCTTGGAGTTTATCTCTCACCGAAAACCACTAGCATAAGTGACGAGGAGAAAAAAAGGAAAATAGGAGTTATCATATCCACAATCATCATAATAACCCTAGTAGTTTCCGCATATTACTTTATAATATATGAACCAACACAGGAACAGCTGTCCATTGCAAAGACAACCAAGCTGAATGAACTGCATGACCTCTACTCAGGGGCATTGGCAACATCCCCGAACGCATTATTGCTCGAAAACAAGATAAATGATGCCCAAAGCCCTGAGGAAATAGAGACAATAAACATACTGACACCCGCAACAAAAGACTGGAAATCCTATCATAAAAAATCAATTGGCTTAAACCAGGACAGATACAACAGGACAATGGCAGTATATGAAAACGAAAGCAAAAACACAATAATCCCAATATCCGAAGCGATGGAGATAGTGAATGAAAATGACGCCACAATCCTTTCAAAAATTAAATTCGAAGAGCCGAACACAGTTTCAGTGCCGATACTTGTTTCAAGACTGCAGGCGGGAGCGGGACTCGTCAAGGTCGGCAGCGTTGTTGACATCTACACAAACTACAATTCAAGCGATGATAACTACACAACAAACAGCAGCGCACCCAAAATAAGCGGATGCACCGTCCTTTCAATCATGAGATATGAGGAAAACGGGGAAATCGATTCTGAATATTCAAAAACAAAAATGACAGTGAAGGGAAACGACACATATCCTCGGGAAAACACTCGGGGCTTCTCATCAGATGTCCTGGAAATGATCAAGGGCGCAATTGTCAACGGATATGATGAGAATGAAACCTATAAAATGCTTGAAGACTACGGCGTCAAGCTGTCAAACTATGAAAGGGAAATCAATCTTGGAGACCTGGACGCTCAGTACATGCTTTTGATTGAAACCCCTCAGGAGAAGGTCAATTATGTTCTGAACAACATGGACAATATCGTTCTAACAATACCCACGTCCGAAGCTCCAGACTGGATGGTGAAGGAAATCAATTCAACATACCAAAATTAAGAAAAGTATTATATTAGATTTGACAAATGAGATATTATGAACAAGCCTACTATTTCAACAATTATCATTATTGTCTGTTTATTAATAATTGGATTGTACGCAATGGGGGAAGTGAATTACTTTTCTTCAAAAGTGGCCGTTGAAAGGAACATTGACAGCCCCAAGATAATAATCCCCTCAATCGGTGTTGATGAAAAAATAAACAACGAATCATTAAATCAGGGAGTTTTAAGCGATCCAGGACAGAACATCCCAACAGAAAACTATGTTGCATTATATGGTCACCGAACCCTTCAGGGCTCACCGTTCTTAAGATTGAATGAGCTTTCAGTTGGAGATTCATTTCTGCTGGAATGGCCGGGCGTCGGGGAACTGAATTACACCGTGGTTAGCAACACAATCGTTCCTGCAACTTTCGAGCTGGCTGACATAGGTGGAAACGGAAGCTACCTAATCACCTGCGACCCTATAGGATCCACCGAAAACAGGATGATTGTCCAAGGGGAATTGGCCAGTAAGAATCCGATAAATACAACAATTCTTAAGAACAACCCTCAGGAATCAAATGCGCTGATAATTACAGTCATATTCCTTGTGATTGGATTGGCATTCAGCTTTTTCTATCCAAAAGACAATAGGATATACATTCTGGCAACCGTATTAATCATAGCGGCGATACTCTTCTACTGCTGCATCAATCCAATCCCGTCAGAGATAATATATGAAAAGATAATATTCTTAAATGGAGGATTATAATGGACGTTGATAAAGAATACTTCTCAAACATTACAACAAGAGAAAGAGCGATTTTCGAAGGCGCTATCAGTATGGGAGCCCTGTTCCATCAGTTTGTAGGAACACCTGTCAACAAGGACACCAAAAAAAGTCTGGAGACAAGCATGGAGGAATCCTTAAAACTGCAGCCTGCAATCGAGGATGTTGAAGTTGAAATCAGATTCGACAAGCTCGAGGAGTCAATGACCGAATTTGACTACACATCCCTTACAGGAGACATGCTGGACGTCAAAATCCATACAAAAGTAGAAAACGTTAAAGCAATAATACGCATTGAATTCATAGAAGAATTAAACTATCCGTTGATGTATGTTGAAAAAATAGAAGATTAAAATATTTCTTTTAAATCTTCTAACAATTCTTCTAAATGATTTCTTTTTATATGATTCATCAGGACTACCCTAATGGACACAGGACATTTGGCGACTGAAACTTTCCAATTCAATTCTTCTAATTTTTGAGCCAAGACATTCGCATCCATATCAGGATGGTTAAAAGCTACAATGTTTAGTTCAGGCTCGCAAACAATCTCATAACCTATTTCTTTTAATCCTTCAGCGAAAAATGCAGTGTTATCCATTAATTCCTTAGCTATTTTTGAATAACCTTCCTTTCCAAAATATTTCATTATGGCATAGGTGGCAGCGGAAGACGCTCCTAAACGAGTTCCCACAATTGTTGACTGAGTTTTAACGGTCAAATATGGTGAATCGACAGCCATAACATCCAAATATTCTTCACATCTAAAGATTATTCCTCCAGCAGGAATTGGGGCAAGACCCATCTTGTGTGGATCGACGGTTATGGAACAAACACCCTCAAGTGAAAAATCAAAAACTGGCAAGTCATACCCGATTCTTTTCAGGAAAGGGATTGAAAACCCGCCAAATGCTGCATCCACATGGAAATAGATATTGTTTTCATGAGCTATTTTTGAAATGTCCTCAATAGGGTCGATTAATCCCAACTCAGTTGTTCCCGCAATCGCAACAATAGCCACTGTCTTATCGGATATCGCTTCCCTTACGGATTCGACATCAATTTTATAATTGTCATCCAATTTGGCCTCAACAATCCTTAGATTCAACATGTCTGCAGCTTTCTTGAATGAAAAATGTGCGGAATCCGGGATGATGATTTCACCATCAACGATTCCCTTATATTTTCTGGCATGATTTCTTGCGGCGCGTATCGCCATGAGATTGGCTTCAGTTCCACCGGTCACGATATTACCATAGGCTTTATCCAAGGACAACATTTCTCCAATAGACTGTATGACCTTCTCTTCAATGAGTTTGGTTCCTTTAAAAAGTCCCGGATCTCCCAGATTAGTGTCCAGAAATTTACAGTAGACTTCCTTTGCAAACGGATGTGCCTCTGTACACATTGACCCCAGGATTCTACCGTTGGCATAATCATGGTCCAATCTGTGAAGTTCCTCCAACTCCCTAAGGATATCTGCTTTATCTATTGGTTTATCGTCCATAAAGTAACCTATCAAAAATAATTAAAATAAAAATAAAAAATTAAAAAAAGAATAAAAAGATTATTCTAGACGTTTACGGGCAGCGTCAAGAATAATTTTTTGTTCAGCACGAGCAACTGTTTTTCTCACATCAGCAATAGCATCAGTATTTGATGATACACTTGTGATTCCGAATTCAACAAGTTTTTCAACAATGTGAGGTACACTACCTGCTTGACCGCAGATACTACATTTGACACCTGCTTCTGCACATTTTCTGATTGTTCTTTCAATCAGTTTCATTACTGCAGGGTGTTCTTCTGAGTAGTGTTTTGCCACAAACTCGTTGTTTCTATCAACTGCAAGAGTGTATTGGGTCAAGTCGTTGGTTCCTAAACTTACAAAGTCGATACCAACTTTAATGTATTCATCAATCATTATTGCAGCTGCTGGGATTTCAACCATCATACCGAATTCAACATCCTTGTGAGGTTCAAATCCAACTTCGGAACAGAGTGCTTTTGCTTGTTTGAGCTCTTCTGGACTTTGTGATAATGGAATCATGATTCCAATGTTTGTGTATCCTTTTTCGTGTAATTTCTTAATAGCTTTGAATTCACATTTAAGGATTTCAGGTTGATCGAGCTCTCTTCTGATACCTCTCCAACCGAGCATTGGGTTGTGTTCCCTAGGTTCGTTTTCTCCACCTTCCAATGTGATGAATTCATCTGTTGGAGCATCCAAGGTTCTGTACCAGACAGGTCTTGGATAGAATGCGTCAGCCACAATTTGGACATTGTCTGCAATTGTGTCGATTAGTTCGTCTTCGTTTCCGTCAGCAATGAATTTACCTGGGTGAATACCTGAGGTTAACATTAAGTGTTCGGTTCTTAAAAGTCCAACACCATCAGCGCCGGTTGCTGCTGCTTTTTCAGCTGCTTCAGGCATACTTACATTAGCTTTAACTTCAGTTACGGTTATGATTGGAGCTGCTTCAACGGATCCTGCAGCAACAGGTGCTTCCTCTTTGGTTTGTGAGATTCCTTCGAATACTAATCCTTTTTTACCGTCTAGGGTAACTCCGGAATTTTCTACCAAAGTGGTTGTAGCGTCACCGGTTCCTACAACACAAGGAATTCCAAGTTCTCTTGAAATAATTGAAGCGTGACAGGTTACTCCACCCTCATCGGTTACGATACCGCTTGCTCTTCTCATAGCAGGTACCATATCAGGAGTGGTCATTGTAGTAACCATTATGTCTCCGTCTTTAATCTTATCTAATTCGTCAATGTCTAGAACGATTTTGACTGTTCCTGCAGCCATTCCAGGACTTGCTCCGAGACCTCTAACAAGAACATCACCTAAATCTGAGGATGCGTCATCAGCTGCCTCTTCAGCTCCACCTAAAGTGGTGATTGGTCTAGCTTGCAATAAGAATAGCATGTCTTTTTCAAATGCCCATTCGGTATCCATAGGTTCGCCGTAATGAGCTTGAACTGTTTTACCCATTTCAGTTAATTGAATGAGTTCATCATCAGACAATACTCTTTCTTTCCTTTTATCTTCAGGAACTTCGATTTTTACACTTGTACCATCTTCATCATTAGTGTACATTACTTTCTTGTCACTGATTGTGACATTGACTATTTCATTGTTCCTCTTATCAACTTGATAGTTATCAGGGGTTACATCTCCGGAAACTACAGCTTCACCAAGACCCCATGATCCTTCAATCAATGCGATTTCTTCACCAGTTGAAGGGTTTACTGTAAACATTACTCCTGCCTTGTCAGCAAATGCCATTTTTTGAACAACTACAGCGATATAAACTTTAGAATGTTCGAAGTTGTTTTCCTCCCTGTAGAAAATTGCTCTTGCTTCGAAAAGTGATGCCCAACATTTCCTAATGAATTCAATTACTTCTTCATCACCTGATACGTGCAAGAAAGTATCTTGTTGGCCTGCAAATGAAGCTTCAGGCAAGTCTTCAGCTGTAGCGGATGATCTGATTGCTACATCAGTATCCTCTTCGCCAACCCTTTGGCAAAGTTCGTTATAATATTCACGGATGTACATGACCAAATCATCAGGAATAGGAGATTCCACAATGATTTTTTTAATTTCTTCAGCGGCAGCTTGAAGAGCTTTGGTATCATTAATGTCAGTTTCTTCAAGAATGCTCATAACCTTATCATTAATTCCAGCCTCATCCATGAAGTATTCATAAGCTTGTGCAGTTACTACAAAACCTGGCGGTACTGGAATGCCTGCTTGTGTTAATTCACCTAAATTAGCACCTTTTCCACCTGCAATTCCAATATCGTCCTTACTTAATTCCTCAAATTTTTTAACATACATGAGATTGACCTCTTGAATTGAAAATATCTTACATTGACAAATAAAAATAATTAGCCAATATTATATTTTATTTTATTTTTTAATGTTTAAATATTTAATGAAAAAAGTTATAAAAAAAAGTGGATTAAAAATTAGTAAAAATAAAAAAAGAGTAAAAAGAATAATTAAATAGGGTCTATTTAATTAATTCTGCGCCTTTGTCGACTACGATTTTACATGGAACTGGCATTTTCATGCCTGCTCTTTTGAGTGCGACTTTAGCTTCTTCAAAGTTTTTAGCATTACAGTCGATGGTAATGATCCTTTGATTCTTTTTAACAATAGCTTCAACTGAGATAGGTTTACCGAAAGCGTTTCTCATACCACTTTGTACCCTATCCGCACCTGCACCGGTTGCCATTGGGTTTTCCCTTACGATTTGGTGAGGGTAAACTCTTAATTTTAAGTGGTAACCCATTCTTCCTGCAGCCCTTTGCATTAATCTGTTAGAAGCAACCCTAGCAGCTTCTAAAGAGTTGTGTCTAATTTGAGCAGGTTTTTTAACAGCTAAACTTAATGAAACTGGGAATTCTTCCCTTAAGTTACCCATATCGTATTGTACGATTCTTGAATTTGGGTTTTTTCTAATGTATTCTTTTCTTGTATAAGCACGAACCATAATTATTCCTCCAAGTAAACATAATATGTTTTTAATTAAAAATAGCTAAAAATAGTGATTTTCCAACAATAGCTATATAATAAATTATATCGTAATATAATAGAATACTTAAATATATTGATTAAGTCATTAATAAAGGTTACCATATTTTTGAGATTTTACCACAAAATTATTTTAGATGATAATAACATAATATATTTTATGAAGATAAGTGGGGAAATTGTTTTCACATACAATGACGAAGAGAATGCAAGACTTGTATTCGATTCATTGGAAGTGGATAATGAAAACTATTTGGAATCTAATTTAAACGGAAAATCAATTAACTATAATGTAACAAATGACAAGTTGGGTAGTTTTCTTGCAACTGTTGATGATCTAATCTCTTCAGAGATTGTTGTGGAAAAAATACTAAATAAAACAAAATCATAAAAAGTTTTATATAAATAAAAAAAACATATATAAAATCAATATATTTTATTAATAATTCGTTATGAGAGTGTAATTTATGGAATGCTATTATCATCCTGAAAGAGACGGCACAGATCAATGTGCAATATGTGGAAAATCAATTTGTAAAGAATGTGGATTAGAAATTGCCGGTAAAATTTACTGTAAAGAATGTTTAGAAAAGATTGTAGGACTTGGAATTGACAACAAAGCTCAAAGCGAGCCTCAAGTTGCTGCCAACGAACCTGCCAGACTCAATAAACAACCGGTTGAGGAAAGCGTCTATCAACCTCAAGAAACAATTGAGCCTGTTCCTGAAATCAAACAGATCAGCGATGATTCCCCATATAACATTAAGGATACCACTTATTCTGCAGGCCCTGAATCCTCTTACATAAGTGAATCTGAAGTTGCACAACAAGTGCAAATAGAGCCTGAGCCACAAATTTCTCAAAACGAAATTCAACCTGAAACTATTCAACAAGTTGATAATTCTCAAGATTTCATTTATCCTGACCACTCCTATGAACCAGAGCCAACCAGCGCAAGAGTGGAACTGGAAGACAAATATGAAAAATATCTAGATGATTTGTATTTCGATGAAGCGGAAGTTCCTTTAGACCAACAATTGGCAAAAGATGAAGAGGAATTCGGTTCATTAACCAGACGCCCATACGAACCTAGAGTTGAAGAAGACAATCTCAAGGAAAAAGCTAGAAAACCGGAAACCCCTGAAGAAATGGAAGCAAGAATTAGAGCTGAAATTTTAGCAGAAAAAGACGGTAAAAAAAGAAGAGGCGGCAAAAAGAAAAAAGAAAACATCCACAACTTAAATTATCAGGATGAAAAAGAGCCTATGGGCGTAGTAGATATTCTCTTAACAATAATTTTGATTATTGTAATTTTAGTTGTTATTTACTACCTAATTTACATATTCGTATTACATTCAACCTATCCAACTTTCATTGATGCGATATATGCACTTGGAAACCCACAGAATGTAATAAATAATATTTTAACCCCTCAACCTGAAATTTAAAACATTTTCAGGTTTTATTTTTTCTTTAAATTTTTCTAAACTATCCTTATTTTTATATGCCAATACTCTGATGTTTGACGGATACCTGTCAATATACTCAGAGATTACCTTTTTTGGAATGGGGTTTTCAAGAATGCTCAATACCCTTTGGCGAAAATGAGATGAAAATCCTGGCAATATTGATTTTTCCAAAGTTTCCAAATCGTCATATGGTCCGTTATCAATTATGTTTTTGGCAATCTTTTCATTTAGCAGGTTCAGGGAGGCCAGTTCATCAAGGGAGAAGTTGTTGGCCGTGTTCAAAATCGATTCCACATCACGGATGCCATAGATAATTGAATCGTTGGCTATTTCCCTTTTAAGCACCTCTATTGTTTTTGCGGGCATCATGTCCATGACATTGTCAAAGTCATCCTTCTGAATGCTTTCCCGAATTAGGGTTCCGCTCACTCCCTCTATCCTCTCTACGAAGATAAACTTGCCTGTGTAGTCAAAGCCGATTTTGCTTAATGAATTTGAAAAGGAGGTTATGACGTAGTTGTCCTCTTCCAGCTTTCCCTCAAGCAGTGTCTCCTTTGCAGTCTTGTCGATTACCTTATATGGCTTTGATGCAACATGGTGCCCCATGTTTATCCTTTTCAGAATCTCATCAATACCCTCCACCGGCTTATATCCCCTTGGAATGTAATCGGTGTTCAATGCCTGGAATGTCTTGCACAGGCACAATGAGTATTGGCCGGATCCCATTATTCCCATTGGAGGTCCTTCAACAACTATGTCGGCACCGACTGAAATTGCGATTTCCGCCCTTATTTCCCTCGGCAGTATATAGGGAATTCCCCTTCCACTTCGCTCAAACAATCCCGGCACAACAGCTACAAATAATGAGTCAGGAAACATGTCCTTTGCAGTCTTCAAGCAATGAAAATGACCATTATGCAAAGGATTGTATTCAGTGAAATCGGACACCAGAAGAGTGTCTGATGTGGTGTCGGAAATATTCACTTCAGCATCGCAATCACCATAGAATAACTTCATATCCCTTTTAAGAATATCGGAAACTTGAGACATAATAAAAAATTTGTTTTTAAATTAAAAAAAACTTATGATTTAAAAATATGTAATGACAAATATCTAAACAGTAATTACTAGGAGATTAATCATGGATTTAGTTTTGAAGAATTGTAAATTAGTCGATAAAAATGGGGAACACTTTATAAAAATCGAGGATGGGCAAATTACAGACATTTCCAAAAACCCATTAGAAGCATCACAAACAATTGATATAAAAAGCAATTACGTGCTTCCAGGTTTTATTGACCCCCACATACATTTCAGAGATCCAGGATTAACCCAAAAGGAAGATTTTAAAACAGGAAGCGAAGCTGCCGCAAACGGGGGTTTCACAACAGTCATTGACATGCCAAACACCCTACCAAAGACAAACACCTACAATGCCCTCAAGGAAAAAATCAAGATAGCCAAAGGAAAGTCTGTGGTGAACTTTGAGCTTCAGGCAGGAACCAATTGCCTTGAGGAAATGGAAAGGATGATGGAACTTCGCCCAATCTCATTCAAGATCTTCATGGACCTGGAAAGTGATGAAAGCCTGGAGAAAATATTTCATGATTTATCCCTATTAAAGGAAAAGACAGCATATAACGGACTGGTGGCAACACATTGTGAGAAAAAATCAATTGTTGAGCGTGAGACAGCAAGACTAAAGGAGAAAAGTAAAAATGCTGCCATTGACTACACTTATGCCCGTCCGGCAGTTGCTGAAGACGAATCTGTCAGGCAGGCAATAGAACTTGCTAGGGCCAATGACTTACGTTTGCATATCTGCCATTTAAGCTCAAGGAAATCACTAAGTATGGCAAAAAGTGCAAGTAAAAGCATGCCTATAAGCTGGGAATTTACACCACATCATTTGTTGCTAGATAATTCTTCGTACAATGTATATGAAACATTCATAAAAACTAATCCTCCATTAAGGGAAAAACAGGATTCAGTGAGAATCAGTGATTTGGATGAGACTTCAATAATAGGAACCGACCATGCCCCACACACACTTGAGGACAAGACAAAAGGTACCTGGGCATCATCACCTGGAATACCAAACCTCGAAACAGTGGTTCCTTTGCTCCTTACTGAAGTGAACAGGGGAAACATTGACTTGAAAATAATCCCAAAAATCTTAAGCCAAAATGCCGCAAAAGTCTATGGATTGGAAAATAAGGGTGAAATCGCAATAGGAAAAGATGCCGATTTAACAGTCATCGATCTAAAACAAGAGGGCAAATTCAATATTGAAGAATTCAAAACAAAAGCGGAATACTCACCATTTGACGGATGGGAATATCAAGGACTACCTGTAATGACAATAGTCAACGGAAAAATAGTAATGGATAAAATCTAACTAATTTTTAAAAAAAAATAATAAATAAATAGGTTTTATCAACCTATTTATAACATAAAGCGTCTTCTGGACATGCTTCCATACATTGACCACATAAAGTACAGAATCCTGCAATTGGTAATTTAGGATTGTCTGATTTGTGGAGCATATCGTATGGACATGCTTCGATACAGTCACCACATTGGTCACATTTGGATGGGTTGAATGAAATTCTGTCTCTTGTGACAGATTCGCCATCAATTGTTAACTCATATTGTTCTACTTTTAAAGCGTCGTTGGAACACATTGAAGCACAAGCTCCACATCTGATACAACTTGTGAATGATGGTTCTCCACCAACTTCTTCTAAAGCAGGGCATAACATACCGGTTTTGGTAACTACGCGAATTGCTTCTGTAGGGCATTTGTTAGCACATGCACCAATGAAGTCACATTTTTCAACATCACGGCCAATACCTTCAGCGTCGACAGGTGCACCTTCACCCCATTCAACATTAATTTCTAATGCGTCAACAGGACAAAGTTTTACACATAAACCACATGCTGCACAGACACTAGGAATAGCAACTGTTAAAGTAGCACTGTTTGCTGAAATGAAGTCTCCAGGACATGCTTCTACACAAGTATTACATCCAATACATTTTGCTGAATCGAAAGTGAATGATTCAATTTCTTTAGTACGTTTAACTGGTACTTTTTCAGCAATGTAAATTGCATTCCATGGACAGGTTTGTGAACATAATCCGCATCTGATACAATCGTCACTTACGGTAACAGGGCTTCCTACTTCATCAAGAGTAATTGCGTTTACAGGACAAGGTTCTACACAAGTTCCACATCCAACACAATCTTTGATGTAAACAGGACCTTTACCTTTAAGATCAAGTTCGTATTCTGCAGGTTCAACTACACCTGGAATACCGATTACATCAACTGGGCAAATGTCAACACATTTTTGACACATTACACAGAAACCTTCAACTTCTTTTAATTTTTCACCAGTGACTTTAAGAGTTTCTTGTGGACATACTTCTTCACATTTACCACATTGGTCACATAATACTGAGTTGAATACTAATCTTGCTTGTTCAATACCTTCAGCAATTTCGAACATTTCAACTTTTAATGCACCTTGTGGACAAGCGTCAGCACATTTTGGTTCTTCACCACAAGTGTCACAGTGAATAATAGCATTAGGTGTTACATCAATAGCTGAGGTAGGGCAAGTACCTTCACAAGCACCACATTTAATACAGCCATCTTCGTTAAATACAATCATTTATAAACCCCCTTAAAGTTAGAATTTTTTAATGAGGTTTCCTTCACTGTCTACAATATTTACTTCAGCTAATCTCATTTGGCTATCCATTGTGTGGGTAGCACAGGATAAACATGGGTCGTAAGCTCTGATAACCATTTCCATCAAGTTGAAGATGCTGTCGTCTACTTCAACACCAGGTTTGATGTAGTCTTTAGCAACTTGGTGAATACCCATTTCCATAGCTGGGTTGTTTTGGATTGTAGCTACAACAATGTTAGCGTAATTACATAATCCATTGTCATCAGATTCGTAGTGGTGGATTAAAGTACCACGAGGAGCTTCTACAATACCTACACCTTTACCTTCGGTTCTTTCTAATGCATCAGG
The DNA here is from genome assembly GCF_003111625.1 of Methanobrevibacter thaueri. Taxonomy (NCBI): domain Archaea; kingdom Methanobacteriati; phylum Methanobacteriota; class Methanobacteria; order Methanobacteriales; family Methanobacteriaceae; genus Methanobrevibacter; species Methanobrevibacter thaueri. Next base: position 54,725 of record NZ_MZGS01000024.1, read on the forward strand.
GAATTTTTTACCGGATAAATCTTCTTCTAATGCTGCAGCAGCACATTCAGCGGATGCTAATAATTCGATGAGTCTAGCATAGTTGAATAATAATGGTGCTTGAGCGTATCCGAAAGCGTCACGGAAAGCTTTAAGAGCTTCTTGTGCGAGAGGTGCTTCTTTAGGCATTTGATCACAGACGTTAATCCTGGATAATGGTGCTACTCTGTAAATACCTTCTGGGTATCCCATTTCTTTAATGTAAGGGAATTTTAACCAGGAGTAAGGTTTTACGTGTTCAGCAACATAGTCAGTATATTCTTCGTTTCTGTATTCAAATAAGTCGCTTCCATCTTTGTCTTTGAATCTAATGTTACCATTATATACATCCCAAGTTCCATCAGGTTTTACGGTACCACAGTGTCTGGTGTCACCGAAGTTACCTAATGAAGCAATTAAGTCGATGTTTTCTTCAAATACTGGAATAGCTAAGTCTAAAGTAGCTTGTGCTAATTCAACGTTTTGTTTTGCTCTTTCGAGTAAGTCTTTTTGAGTATCAGCGTCTAATTCGGTTGAGATACCACCAGGGGTGGATGAGGTAGGGTGAATAGGACGACCACCTATTTTTCTAACCATTTCTAAACCGTTTCTTCTGATGTTAATTGCTTGAAGTGCAATTTCAGGCATGTCTTTAATAACTTGGAAAACGTTTCTAGTTTTTCTGGTTCCGTTAGGAATGATTAAATCAGGTGCTGCTAAGAAGTAGAAGTGAAGAGCGTGGGAGTGCATGTATGAACCCCAGTTCATGATTTCTCTCATTCTGTATGCAGCAGGTAAGATTTCATAATCATCGAATCCGAAGATTTGGTCAACAGCTTTTGCAGCTGCTAAGTGGTGTTGTACATCACAAATACCACAAATACGAGGGACTAATCTTGGTAATTCTTCTACAGGACGGCCTGTTAAGAATTTTTCGAATCCTCTGAATTCCATAACGTGTAATCTTGTTTCTTCAACATTTCCTGCATCGTCTAGATGCACGGTAATTTTAGCGTGTCCTTCAATACGAGTGACAGGCTCCATTGTAAGTTTAACCATTTTATTCTCCTCCTTTCTGCATTTTCACTGGCACTAAAGCAGCAGCTAATGTGTAAGTGTAGAAAGTACCTACGATATCATCTAATTGATCAGCAACAGTTTCTGGGTCAACGGTTTTATCTTCTTGTACACCGTAGTCAGATGCAATCGCACTGATCATTTTTGCTCCTTGGTCTAATACTTTAGCGGTAGGACCGTAACATCCTCTACATTGGATACCAATGGAAGGACATTCTGCACCACATAAGGATACGGTAGCAGGACCCATACATACTAATCCTTGACTGATTAAACATAAGTCAGGTTCAGGAGCGCCTAATTCAAATTGTCTTTTAATGAAGTCCATAGCTAAACCTGCAGGTGGTTTTTCTCTAGGACATACTTCACAAAGGTTGGTTGAAGGTAATTCAATTGTTTCTCCTCTTAATAATGTTAAGATAGCTTCTGCTACAACATCGGAACGAGGTGGGCAACCTGGAATCATTAAGTCAATATCCATAGCATCACCAATAGGTCTTACTCTGCTTTCGAGATGTGGTACATCTTCGTGAGGAATAACACCTTCAGGGTTTACAGTAGATACAGAGTTAATGTATGCTTCTTCTTCTAATTCTTCAACAGTCCATAAGTTACCGAGACCTGGAATACCTCCATAGCAGGAACAAGTTCCGTAAGAGATAACCATGTTAGCTTTTTCATTTAACATTTCAGCTAATTCTCTGTTTTCTTCGTTTCTGATTCCACCTTCTACGATAATAATATCTAACTCAGGCACTTCATCATATTTAGTATCCATGAGCACAGGGGAAAATTCGAAATCCGCAAATTCCATAACATCAATTAAGGATTCGTGGAAATCCGCAATGGATAAGTGGCAACCGGAACATCCGCCGAACCACATAGTTCCTATTTTAACTTTATCTGCCATATTCATTCCTCCAATCTAGTTTTCAGCATCTAATTGTTCTTTTAATGGAGCTGGACCTAATTCTTTAATTCTGTTAACCATCATTTTAACAGATTGTGAGAATTTTTCACCTTCGGATGCGGAAATCCAGTCGTGGTGAACTCTTTCTCTTCCAATTCCTAAATCTTCAACTAATTTATAAATTAATCTCATTCTACGATCTAATTTGTAGTTACCTGCATCATAGTGGCAGTCACCCATGTGACATCCAGCTACAAATACACCGTCAGCACCTTCTTTAAATGCTTTCAAAACAAATTGTGGGTCAATTCTTCCAGAACACATTACACGAATAACTCTAATATTCGGTGGGTATTGCATACGTGCAGTACCAGCTGTGTCTGCTCCTCCATAGGAACACCAGTTGCAACAAAACATTACAATTTTTACATCATCAGCCATAGAGTTTCTCCTCCTCTATAATATTTTTTCTGATTTTGAAAAACTTTTGTCTTTCAAAAACCCAATTTTAAAGTTTTTTAAAAAATTTTAAAATTTTTCTTTTAAGGAAATACTGTTTAGGTATACCTTAAAATCACAATTTCACGTACGTAATGAGCTAGCTCAGCATTACATTATGTACTGATTAATATATATTATAAATAATTAATATAAAGGTTACTTAGAAAATAAAGTCAAAAAGTTTATATACTATAAAACGAGTTTGAAAAAAGTAATCGCAATAGGGTTTAAAATTGAAAAAAAAGAAAAAATAGATGGAATTACATTCCATCAAGACTCATATCAATCATTCTTTGAGTTTGCTCGGCTAATTCGTCAGGAAGACCAGTGATATCCATGTTTAAAAATCCTCTAACAATCATGGATTCGGCGTCTTCTTCAGCAATTCCACGAGATGTCAAGTAATTGATTTCATCTTCGGAAATCTTACCGACTGCTGCCTCGTGAGACATTTCCAAGTTAGCGGAACTGGCTTCAAGTTCAGGCACGGCATAAATGAAGCTGTCATCGGACAATACCAATCCATGACACTCCAAATGACCTTTGACTTCAGGCACAGTACCTGCCAAATGTCCTCTTGCATAGATTTGTGATTCGTCTTGAGCAACAGCCCTTGAAATAACTTCTCCTCTTGCTCCAGGAGCATTCAATAAGACTCTTGATCCCACATCGATTATGGAATCCTTTTTACCTCCTTGAATACTTTGGAAAATTGCTCTTGAATCTTTACCATCACAATATGCAGTTGGGAAAGATTGAATGGTACTTACAGGACTTGTTAAGATATAATTATTAATATAAGTTGAATTATCCATCAGTTTGACACCTGTTCTTGGACGAACTTCAACCTGTTCGGCCCAGTTGTGAACCATTGTGAAAGTGATTTTGGAACCAGGTTTCAAATACATTTCAGAAACCCCTACGTGCATTGCAGAACCCACGTCATCACCGGTTGCACATCCTGTAATCAAATGCAATTCTGAGTTTTCCTCAGCGATAATCACGTTGTGAGCAGTTTGCATGATGTCCTCATCACTGATGAACATACAAGCCTGAACAGGCATTACTTCCTTGGTTCCAGGCAATGACCTTACAAAGTAACCGCTTAAAACGCCGTTTTCCTTTTCATTTAATGCGGTTTTTGCAGTGTATTTGTCTGCATCCGGCTTTACAACATTCCAGAGATAATCCTCCAGCCAGCTGTACTTCTCCAATGCGATGCCCATATTCATTACTTCAATTGAATCGGACATGGAGTTGTTTGTGAAAATATTACTTTGGTCCACCTGTAAAAATGATCCTGACCTGTTCTTCTCTTCAGTATCGACTCCTACCTGCAAGAGGTCCTTTTTGGTCTGTTTATCCAAATCATCCAAGTCATCAATCATATCTAAAGCATTAACTGTTTCATCACTGAAATTTTCAATGGTAACATCAGCCCCTAAAGCTGCCTTTTTATTTATTGCTCTTTCAGCATCCTCATAAACATTGCGCACACTCAACACATCCATTAAAACCGTTTTTTCTAATATCTTCTAAAATTTCTGAAGGATTTCCTGAACAAGAAATCACACCGTCAATCAAAACATGCGCCTTATCAGCACTTACAAAATTTAAAATATAACCTAAGTGAGTAATCAAAAGTCCGCTTCTTTTTCTTGAACGTTGAGGTTTATCCTTATCCAACAATGTTCCTATTTCGGAAGCGATTAATTCAACGTTTTCGATATCCACACCGGAATCCGGTTCATCGAACATGGTGAAATCAGGCATCTGAGCGAGCAGCTGTAAGATTTCAGAACGTTTCACTTCCCCACCGGAAAATCCTAAATTGACATCCCTATCAAGGAATTCATCACTGAACTTGAGTTGGTCAGCCAATGCCTTCATTCTAGGGTTCAACTCTTCATCCATATCCTGATGGGACTCTATTTTAAGCAGGTCCCTTACGGACACTCCTCTGATTGCAGGAGGGGTTTGGAAACTAACTCCTAAACCTAATTGCACTCTTTCAGCAGTAGTTAATTCAGTAATATCTTGACCTTTAAACTTAATGGACCCTTCAACTACATCATATTGTGGAAAACCCAAAATAGTTAAAAACAAGGTACTCTTTCCAGCACCATTAGGCCCTAAAAGGACATGAGTTTCGCCTTCATCAATTGAAAGGTTAACTCCCTTTAAAACTCTTTTACCGGCTACTTCAACAGCCAAATTTTCTATTTCAAGCAACATATAATCACCTTATGAATAAATAATGAATTTGTTTTATACTATAATAGTATAATTAACTAAATATAAATAATTAACACCCTATATGGAATAGGGTCAAAAATAAAAAAAAGAGAATAACTGAAATTATTCAGTTACAATAATGAATTCGCCAACTTTTTCCACTTTAGCAAAAGGAACTAACAATAAGTCACCGTTTCTTTTAGCGCCTTTTACATGAATATTACGGTCGCTTTCTATCCTGATAGCGATATCGACGATTTTACCAGTTTTTTCATTAATAATTAACTCGTCCAATACTCCAAGGATACGTGCGTTGTTGGTAGCTACTTGGTAGTTTTTAATTTCACTCCATAGTTTTTCTTCTCTTTTTGGAAGTTGTTGTTTATTTTCCATTTAATCACCTGATAAAAATAATTTTTACTTATATAATTATTAAAACTTCATTATATTTAAATATAATATTCATGATATAATTTTTCTGCAATTTCACTGTCGGGAATTGTATTGATGTTCAACGCCAATTCCACTTTCGCGAGAACCAACTGATTTTCATCCTGGATGATGTTTTCGCTTCTTAAAATGTTTAGTCCCGATGGCACCTTTCCATCAAAATCATATGAATATTCAAGGCCCAAATCCTTAAAAACCTCTACAGGAACCAGAACGGACAATGCGTCCTTATCCGAATCCAGGTAATGAGTTATGACATCATCAATGGTTTGTGAAGATATGAAAGGCAAATCGGCATTTATGAAAACCAGAATATCCTCTTTGGATCTTTTTTCAAAATAATCGAGGATGTATGATAAGTCTTTTAAGTAATCGTCCCCTGAGGTGTCTAAAATTTTATAATCCTCATTTAAAGATCTTAGATATTCGGTTGTCTGCCTGGTGTTGGGACTCACAGCAATGACAATTTTATCAATCAATCTGGATGATTTCAGGTTGTCAATCACGTATTTAATCAAAGGTTTATCATGCAATTTGAAAAGAGGCTTTTCGCAGGGAACTTTTAGTCTGGTTCCCATACCTCCTGCCATTAAAATTGCATAAATCATGAAAAAACCACTTGAATTCTAAGCGAACTTGCCGCCCATCATTTTCATACGGTCTTTAAGAATGCATCTTCCACCTTGCTTACCTCCAATAGGCACTCTAGGTGTTCCCATTGAGTTCATACAACGGGCCATGATAGCAGAACCTAACGCCAAACCGTCCTCAACGAATACGACGTTTTCAAACTTGTCCTGAACAGCTTCCAAAATAAGTTCAGGCTTGCGTCCGGTGATACCTGCCCTACCTGTTATTCCCAATGCGGAACCTGGAACGATGACATTTTCAGCAAAAGCAACATCCAAAACCCTTTTTACGATATTGGTACTTACATAGTCCAGGGTTGAAAGCAATGTTGGAAGGCCATCGGCATCATAGAATTGAGCACCCAATTCCATCAAGTCATCGAGTTTATCACCATTGAAACCTACATCACAACCGATTAATGTAGTTCCTGCATTTTCAGCCGCTTCAGGATTAACCGGTACAGTACCGAATCTTTCGACATCCATTGGCACTTTGGTAATGTTGATCAGCTTATGTGCTTCCAAAGCATTGGCCTCAGCTTGCTTGTGGTCTGCCTTTTTCATTGCCTTATCTGAATACAAGTCCAAAGCAGCACCGTTCTTCTTATCGATTTGACCGGAACCTCTAGCCAAAGAGTCGCTTACAACACCTGCAAGACCCAGGAAGTTACCGACTGTATTTGCATAAGGCTCATTATCATTAACGATACGTCCTGCCAATGTTGAACCGAAATCAAGGGAAACACAAGGGTTTCTGTAGTCAACATCTGTCCATTTGGCACCCAGTTTAATACCTGCAGTAACAAGTTCCCCTTCCATCTCATTTGCAACAGTTTCCTTACCTTGAGGAGGAACTACACTAACAACAGCTCCGTCAAACATGATGTTTTCCAAAAGGGAATGTTTCTGCAATCTTTCAGGAAGCTGAGAAATGCTCATTGCAGGAGACATCTTACGAGGAGGAATATCTGCTTCAAGACAGCCGTCAGCTAATGCAATAATCAATTGACCGGCTTCTTCAGCAGTTGCAAAACCTGCAGTTACCCCAGTAGATCTCACAACGAAATCCAAATCCTCATATTTGTCAACATGACATTTTCTTAATGATTCCAAAACTGTATCCTTAATCAGCTCGGTTACGGATTCCTTGGAAAGTTCAATTCCCCAAACTGTCTTACCGAAAACCTCTTCATTAGGTTTTGGCGGACGTATATCACGGGTCATTTTAACGGTTTTATTCAATAAATAAGATTCACTTGTGTTTAAATTAGTGGCCATTACAATGGATTTTGTAGTGGTGTTACCTAATTCAACAGAAGCAGTTACATAAAAAGTGTCTGGCTTTTGCACAGCGCCAGGACTTGCAGGACCTGCCTTTTGAGCTCTTAAAGTGGCTAAATTACCTGTTTTAGAATGAGCAATAATAGGTTTAGGACCTTTGTTAAAAATTCTACTTAAAAAAGACATTATCTAACCTCTCCAAAATATAAAGTTAAATAATACTATCTTTTTATAATAATATAAATTTTATTAAAAAGTTTTAGAAAAAATCAGTTAAAAAATAGTTTTTGAAAAAAATAAAAAAAAATTGATTAGATGAAATGAATCATCTAATCGGGACCCCTTATATCTATAATAAGTTGTTAATTGGGTGTTCTTCAATTGGTTCGGTACCGATATCTTTTGCTGCTTCAGCAATCATGATATCTGCCATACCACATGCAGGGAATGCGAGTCTTGAGTTTTCGATAGGTCCGAAAAGAACGAAGTCTCCACCAGCCATTTGTTGAACGATGTTTGAACCAATATCACAAACAGGCCATGCTTCTTTGTGTTCTTTTTTGTATTGTCTTAACCAGTCCCATGCGGAAGGTACGTTGTGAATACCGGATCCTACTGGGTATCCCCATTTAGCTTTTACTGCGTAAGCGGTTCTTACAGCAGGTCCTGCACCTTGACCTAATGGAGTTACAGCTACGTCCATCCATGGTTTGGTAATTCCACATTCGTCAGCCATTTCAAGAATACCTTGATCGATAACTGCTCCACCAGTTTCCCAGATTTCGATTTTTCCTTCTACACCCGGAGTCATTGGGTTGAATCCTAAGAGAATGGATGCATCGATGTCAGAGTTTTTAAGAGCTTCAATTTCGCCAGGTTCTGCAGCCATACTTATAGAGTTGTAAACAGCTCTTTCAGCTAAACCTACTTCTTGAACATATTCTACACCTGCAATTTTAGCAGCAGCAGCGGTTGAATCTATGAGGAAAGGTTTGTCACTGACGTCTCCTACAAATTCTAAGTATTTTACCATAGCTTCTGCTGTAGCACCGAAATTTTGTATAACACAAGGGTTTCCGGTTACATCAGACATTTCTTCCATTGTTTTAATTAATCCTTCAGCAGCGTCTTTATCAAAGACCCCTGCTTTTTCATCACTAATAATTTTGTGTCCGCCGTAAAAGATTGTTCCTGCTAAAACGGTAGGGTATTCACCAGGTTGTCCACCCATTTTAACGCCAGCAATATCAACGACGAGTTGTTCTTTATCAAATCTAAACATAAGTATAAACCTCCTTATATTAAGGTAGCTAACATTGAAGCTACACCGAATTTTATAGCTACAACTAAAATAATTAATCCAATTATAATACCATAAAGTATACCAACATCTCTACCAGTTTGTTGGCCTAAACGTTGATAATATTCCCCAACAGTGAAATCAACTTTTTCTTCTGCTTCATCTAATTTAGCAGTAATTTGGTTGAAATCATCTGAGGAAACCATTACTTGAGGTACTGATTCTTCACTCATAATAACACCTCTCTAAAATCCTAATGCTTTTGCAATAAAAGGAATAATTACGATTAAAAGTAAAGCTATGCATGCTCCAATAGCAAATCCTTTAAATCTTGTTGCAAGTAAACCTGCAAAAAGTTTACCTTCTCTTGCAAGGAGCTTTGAACTGTACTCAGCATCATCTGCTGCAGTTTTCATACTATTAATATTTGGTTTGTTTGAAATTTGTACCATAATTATTACCTCCTTAGAACATCAAGAATAAAACTCCAATGATTAAAGTGAAAGCTAAACCGATCATTATACCTTGGACTTTACCTGCATAATTACCAGCCATATTTCTTTGGATAGCTCCAACCATATCGATTTTAGTGTTTATGTCCCTAATTCTTGCTTCGATAAGGCCAGTTTCAGCGGAAACAACTTTCATTGCTTCGCCTTCTTCTTCTTCTCCGCCATCATCATCTACAGAAATAACCATAGCTTCTTCTTCAAAAGCACCTGGGTCTTTTTCTACGCATTCATTGATTTTTGATTGAATTGCTCCAATATCTTCTGTATCGATTAAGTCAACAATCTCTAATTGTTGTTGGAATCTTTCAATACCGTCGAGAGGAACATTCTCTACGAAAGGAATAGCACCGGTTGCGCCGATGATTTTCTTTTTATCTGGGTCTGCACCATTATCATATAATGCTTGGATACTTTGACCAGTAATGTGTCCTTGTACTTCAGCACCAGCTAATATTAAGAAACGAATATTAGGGTTTGAGATAATGTTTGCGACTACTTTTTCTATTCCTAAGTTTTCTGTTTTACATGGACCTGCGATAGCTGCTCCAGATAATTCAGCTTCAATGTGAGAAGCTAAAGTGGTAACCGCAACAGGGCTTTCAGGATCACCTACAATGTAATCCCCACTAATAACCGGCCAGCCGTCTGCAGGAGCTTTTTTATCAGCCATCTATAATACCCCCATCGCTTGTAAGATTGGCAATGCAGCAAATATGATGAATGATGCTAATAAGAAACCATATACCACGTTAGTTAATAATCCTGCGGTAACATAGGAACCTTCCCTTCCAGGGTAAGATCCAACAGGACTTGTGTATGGGTCTAATGAAGCCATTAATTCATCAGCAGCCAATTCAACTTTTGCTACTTGTTCGTTTACGTCGTCCATAGATAAGAGTACAACTCCACCACCTAAAGATGATCCGATGATCCCGGTTGCAGGATCTAATGCGAAATTCATTTCAGGTATAATTTGTATCATAGGTAACATTTGAGCCATATTTAATTCCTCCTAATCTATTGCTCCACTTTAGGCCATAATCCAGCCCATTTGGTTGATGCTGCGTCATTAATTGAAGCTAATACGAATGCTCTGAATGATACAACCCATCCGATTAAACCAACGATGAATACAAGGAACCAACCTAATCCGCCAGTAGTGACAGATAAGAGACCAACAATAGTCATTGATAAGAATGCAGTAGATGCTGCACATTTTAAGGTTCTTAATTGATCTTCGTTAGGTCCTAAACATGCGTTGAATGGGTGTTGAATAGCCATAGTACACATAATAAATAATACAGCAATAAAACCAGTTGCAACAACATTTGTAAAGATTGCAGTCATGTCATAACTACCTGCAATAGCAACAGCAAATCCTAAAATAGATAAAGTAGCTGCACCTGCAATTTCAATAGTACATTGAAGCATAATAGGGATTTTCATACCTACGATTTTAGTAGCTACAATAGCAATAACTGCTCCAATAATTACAGCAATTACAAAACCAGCGACAGGTCCGAGAATGGACATTTTTAAGATAGTTGCTAAACTGAGACCTGCTAATGCAGAAATTACACCAACTGAAAGAGACATATAACCGATAGATGGTACACCAGTACCTAAACCGTAACTTGCTACTCTACGAATAGCATCTGCTCCCCAAATAATTGCTAATACTGCGCCAATACCAGCAACAACAGGGCCAATTAAGTCTCCTAAAAAGCCGGATAAGTAAATACATAATAATCCGCCAACGATACCTACAGCTAATAACATTGTTGAACTTACTGCACCTGCAGCTGCACCGTCAGCACTTCCACCAGCAGACATCTTAGATACCTCCAGTTAAAATAATACAAAATATTCCGACAACGATAGATGCGATAGCACATGCAATAGCTCCGGTACCAATTCTTTTGAATTTTGGATCGTGCATACCTTCAATGGTACCACCGATGTTATATGAAGCAATTACAGAGTTGATAAAGAACACACCTACACCTAAAATAGCAGCTAAACCGATTGCGATAGCAGGTTCAAAAGAAGCTTGTACAGTATCATAAATACCGTAGTAGACTAATCCACCACCGAAACCACCAAGAAGACCTCCAATGAGACCACTTACAAATGAAGTTAAAGGTACACCGTGACCTTCGGTACCAGGAGTTTTGTAAATTTCTTGGTTACGTTTGGTAATCCAGTCTACAGGAACTTTGGATGCAGCAGGAACAATACCTACACCGAAGATGTAGATTAAGTTAGCAATGAGCATGGTAATACCCATCATGATCATAGCACCGATTGCACCACCAATACCTACTATATAAAATGGTTCACCTGTCATGGTTGCAGCAGTGATTAATCCTGTTAAACCTGCACCAGCAGCTAACATAGCAGTACCGGTACCTACACCAGTAGCGGTTGCCATAGCCGCAGGAGCTCCTCCTACAGGAATAAAGTGCACACCTGCACCAATCATAATACCGCCTATTGCGATGAATAAAATTAATGTAATTGGATCCATAATCGAAACCTCCTTATTCTTCCTCATATGGTCCATATTTGGTTCTTGCAAATACTTCTAAATAGTTATCCATGATAATTAATAAGATAACAATGATAATACCTACAATAATACCACCATATACTCCAAATACTACTGTATTCCAGAAACTAAAGAATACAACGAGACCGAAACAGAAACCAGTTAATGGTCCACCGAATTTAGCACAGAAGTTTACAACATCCATAGAGTTTTTAGCACCCATTGGAGCTTTAGTAACGATATCCCCTTGGATAGCTACAGGAGTTCCTCCACCAAATTCGAATTTTTGATACTCACTTTCAGCACCATAGTGAACGTCCCCAGTTGAAGAACCGATAGCACCTAAAGCAATACCCCAAAGCATTGCTAAGAGTGGTAATGGGAATACGTGTAATGGGGTTCCATTCAATGGAATGGTCATTAAGTAAGAAATTCCGACAATACAAAAACTAGTTATAAATCCGTGACCTACGATAGGTCCTAAAGATTGTGTTAATACATCCATAAATAATGGTTGTTCGAATTGGGATTGTCCGACAATCCTTCCCATGTGGGATGTAACAGTATAAATAGCGTGAACAAAAGCAGCGATACAAGCACCCATTGCAATAGCAACGATAGGGATTAAACCTAAAGACATTACTAAGTATGCAACAGCACCAGCAACACCACACCAAACACCATAAGCAACTGGTTCACCAGAAGTTGCCTTGTTTATCATACGGTGTAAATGTCCCATTTGTGGAGCAAGTTGAACTTGGGAGTTTGGGTTACTTTGAGAACCGATATCAGATTCTAAGTCCTCTGCAGCCCCTCCGATAGTAGCAACTGCACCCATTAATGCAACTACACCTAATGTTACAGGGTCCATAATTTTTTTCCTCCATATTATTTTATTAAATTGATCATTTAATAAACGTGAAATTTTGATTTTTGTTCCATACAACAAATCATGAAATAACAATAATTTTCATATTTTGGAAATTTCAAGTTGACTTGATTTTTGTTCCATACAAAAATCAAAACTCATAAAATATCCATGAATTATTGCCTAATATAATATTTATACAAGTCTATAATATAAATGTTTTGGAATTTTTCAAGTAAACTTGATTTTTATAAAGTGGTGGATAGGCGAGTAATCGCCTATCACCGTGTTTATCTATCTATTTTGCTGGGGTAATAGCAGTTCTTTCACCAGCAGGTTCGAATTCTCTTAATGCACCTTTAGCAAATTCTTCACGTACTTTACTGAAGTCAAAGACTAAGTTTTTGTCAGCAAATGCGATTTTTACTAATGGGTTGAAAGCCCAAGCGTCTCCACGAGCGGAGTGAGGTGCTTGTGCGATACCAGCGTATTCACCTTGGTGTCCTACGTTCATTGCGTAGTTAGGGTAGTTAGGTCCTCTCATTTCGAGTGGTAAACCTTCATCGTTTCTGATGGAGAATACGTTAGCTGCACCACATTGATCTTGTAAATCGAAACCGTAGAATCCGAGTCTGGAGTGTTGTTCTTTGTGTAAGTACATGGATAAGTACCATGCGCTTAAACCAGTTTGTGCATTACCAGTAGCGAATGCAGTGGAACAACCAGCAGCTGCGGAAATAACGGATGCTCTTTGAGATCCACCGAAGTGAGTTTCGAGTAAAGCTGGGTATTCTTCGTATTGTTCTAATGCGTAGAATGCTACTTCAGTACCTACATCAAGAACAGTGTCCATGTTGTTAGGTGCTTCAGTTAATCCACCGTATTTGTCTTCGACGTAGTCTTTACCATAGTAGGTGAAGTCGTCTAATACGTTATCGGTGTATGCTGCGGTAGCATATTGGGTGAATCCTACACCACCAGACATGTAAGAACCTAACCAAATTTGGTCGTATAAAGCAGCACCTAAAGCTACTACTTCTAAGGTTGATCTTACAGGGTCATCAGGGTAAGCTCTGGAACCTTGACAGATATCTGCCATGAATCCGAATGGAACTCCACCAAGTTCGTTTTCTGCTCTTGCTCTTCTTACAGGTAAGTAAGTACCCATGTGGATAACTTCTGCGTGTTTGGATGCGTATGCGAAGTCACCAGTAGCACCTTCACCAGCACATTGGTTGTATGCGGAAATCATTGACATACCAATTTGCATAGCAGACCATCTGGATGTGTTACCACCGTCACAGACTCTTCCTACAATGGATGGAATTCTTACAGCTTGCCAAATAGCTCCACCAACTTCAGCTTTTAAAGCTTCAGCTTGTTCTTCAGGGAACTCTTTGTTGATGTCTAATACGAATGCTGAGTCAATTTCGTCAGCTAATTCGTCGTCACCGGTAAATACTTTTACATAGGAATCTTGTACTACTAATGGGTCAGTTTCTACCATGTGTTCTTGAACTACTGCTGCACCAGGCATAGCGTGGTTTACAGTTTCTAAGTAGTTTGTAATGGTTTCAGGAGTAACTTCAATACCTAATCTTTTTTCGAGAACGTTGTGTGCAGTGTTTAATCCTACAATTACAGTTCTTCTAATGTCATCCCATGCTTGTTGGATAGCTGCGTTGTTAATGTAGTGTAAATCGTCACCTTCTACAAAAGTGTCAGTAGTAGATAATTGGTAAGACATTAAAGCTCTTTGACCTAAAGGAGAACCAATGTCTGGGTTGTACATTGGGATTCCTCTTTTTGCAGCGATTTCTTTACCTTCATTTACAAATGCAGTTTTTCTTTCAGACTGAGTCCAACCACCCATGTTATAGAATTGGGTTCTTTTTTCGGTTGGGTCTTCAGTGAATTTCTTTTTCATTGCATCTAAGAATTTTTTATCAGCCATGATAATCTACCATCCTGCTTCTGGATTGAATGCACCAAAGGATCTGGAAACGTGTATTCTTTGACAAACTTTTACAGCGTCTACATCGTCTTTGTATGCTTCACCATCTATTCTGTAAATAGTGGTTTTTGCTCTTAAAGTTTCTTCGTCTAATGGTTCACCTAAAATAACTGGTTCGTCTAATTCTTTACCAATTTGGTCTTTTACCATTTCGACTTTACCGGTTTCTTTGTTGAATACTTGTCTTCTGAGCATGTCGAACATTAAACCGTTTTCATCTAATCTTAAGGAGTGACCGTGTACACTTCCACCTCTAATACCGGTTCTTGCGGTATCGAAGTATTCGGTTTCTAAGAGTACTTTTGAGAGTTTTTCGATGTCTCTTTCTCTTGCTTCAACTACTTGTCTTCCGGATAATGTACCAGTATCGATTCCTCTGAATCTGGATAAGTAAGATCTAGCTCTTAAGAAAGGTTGAGCTGGAGCGAAGTACATGGAGTCTACGAATTGGATGTATCTGATCCTGTCTCCTGCTTTTGCACCGTCGATTGGTGCTACTAATTCTCTTACACTGTCATCTGGCTCGTCCATTTCATCTAATGGTGGGTGAACTGATTTGTATTCTTCACCTGGAGCTTTGTGACCTAATATTTTTACTACGTCTTCATCAGAAATTTCTCTTAACTTTTCTAACTCGTATTCAGGGTTAGTGAAGTTTCTTCTGTTTTGAGCAACCTGAGAAGTACCTGGATAAATTTGTACCATAATTATGCATCTCCTAATGCTAATTTAACTTTTCTAATAATTTCATCTAATTTGTCCTGTGAAATTGTTTCACCACGGATAACCCCTGTAACAATATCATCAATAGTACCTGCAGTTTTAATATTGCCCTCATCTGGCATGACTTTTGAAGTTTTTACTCCAATTTTGGCGAAATCTTCACAGTCAACTGGTGATTCGCATATAATAATACAGTGTTTATTGACATTCCTAAGAATTAATCTTGCTTTGTAAGTAATATGATTTGCAACACCACCTAAGTGGACAACAAGTAGCTTAAACTTACGCATTTGTTCTACTTCTTTATCTGTAAGTCCAAATAAAGTTCCACCTGCAGCGGGAGAATCATGAGGAACGCCCGCACCAGCATTTAAAACCATAGTACTTGTTAAAACATTTGCTTCACGTAAACCGAAAGTAATTTCGCAAACCGGTTTTGTAATGTGTCTACGCCCGGGGGACATAGCTACTGCGCATACGTCAGTACCACATTCGGCAAAGGTACCTCTTTGAGCAAGGCTTCCTCCTTTACCCATACCACTTGCTTCCCTACAATCCACTACGTGAGTACAACGTCCTATCATATTAATCTAGTCATCCTTTTTAATTATTTTCACATGGTCATCGAATGTTGAATATTGGTCTGTCATTCCCACTAATTCATCTGGTAACTCTTTATCACCATATTTGATTCTATCAGTAACAGTTTGTTGCTTTCTGATATAGTTTGATCTGTCTTGATTAATATCAAAACCATATGGGATGTGTTCTTTGCAGATTTCCTCAATTTCATCAATTGTTGATTCCATTGTAATTTCAAGGAATATTCTTGCGGTTTTAACTTGTAAAACTACATCTTCACCATTGATATTAATCACTCTACGTTCCCTGTATTTTGGAGGCAGAGTTGCTTCACCTTTTGGAAATCTTGGACCATGAATTACTGTTCTTTTTACATCTTCGAGTGATTCCAAATCGTTTAACAACGCTTCGGTTGTGTCGCTTCCAAGAACTCTGTAAGGAAAGATTTCAATATCCATTATACGACCTTCAAATTAGATTTGTTTAAATTAATTAGATGTCACCTTTAATTTCTTCAGCTGCGGCAGCAACTGCTTTAATAGGTTCTCTGAATTCATCAATTTGACTGTATACTTCTTTAATTAAACCAGAAGTTGCTTCTGGTGAAAAGAGTTGTGTTCCTGCATCTAAGGACATAGCAGCAGCTACACAAGGGATACAGAATCCTTTACTGTGTCTGGTTACAACGTGGTTTCCGTTAAAGAGACCAGGACCTCCACCACCGTAGATGGAGTGACTGAAGAAGGAGAATCCTACAGCTACACCTTCTGCTCTACCATAGTCGAGACCAGGTAAACCAGTAGCGAATTCGAGGTTGTCGTTGTAGTATAATAATGTAGATGGGATACCTTGAGCAGCACGAGCAGCACCTACGTTAACCATAGTTGCAGCTACAGCACCTGCAGCAGCGTATGCGTTCCATTTAGCTGCGTCGTCAGTGTTGTAAATAGCGAAATCAGTTAATTGTTCTTGAGGAGCAATTACACCATCTGCTTCAGCACGTGCGATAGTTCCTTGTACTACACTACCAACAGTACCTTCTGCACCAAATTCTTTTACTAAGTCATATACCATGTTATCAGCGTTTAAACCTTGGTAAGCTAAACCTAATAAGTGTAATCTTTCGAATGAACCTAAAGCGTCAGCCATTTCAAACATAGCAGTTTGTTCGAAAATAGCAGCTAATGCGGTTGCTTGGAAAGTGTTTTTCAAAGTAGCAGCAGCGAAGTCGTTTGCTTTAACGTTTCTTAAACCGTAACCTGCACCTTCAAGTTTTTGTGGAATGTCTAACATGGTTGCAATGTTAGATCCTTTGTAGTCTACAGATTGTGGGTATCTTCCTAATACTGCAGCTTTTACGAAGTTTGCGTCATAGATGTCTACGTCACAAATGTCAATAACAGATTGTACTAAAGCTGAAGCGGTTGATAATGGAGCTGCGGAGTACTCAGCACCTACATCAATTCTTCTGGTTGGTACTTGTACTAATAACCTTTTTCCTCCGGAAATAGGTGTTACAACAGTATCGTCGCCATCTGCAACTTGGATAATACCTTTCATTTTGTCTGCGATTGCTTCTGCGTTATCTACAATAGCTAAATCTAATTCTCTTCCTAAGATTCTAGATTTGTCTCCACCAACAGATGCGGTTTTAACAGATTTTTCGAGTCCTTCTAAGTTTACTGCAACAGTTCTTTTAACACCTTTTACGATGCTTTCAATTGCAGGGTTTCTTAATGGACTGATAGCTTCGATTGGTACGTCAGATGCAATTTCGTTGCCTCTATCATCGAATAAATCGATTTTATCATCAAACTTTGCCATTTTTTCCCTCCTAAATAAATAGAGTTTAACTAATATACCACTCTCAATGGTAAATTTTTTACCAAATTGAGTTTTTGAGCTACAAAGCAAGTTTTGCAATAGCCAGCCATATGGTATACAAATTTTATTTTATAAAAGATATAATATAAAGATTACCTATGAGATATTTTAGAAAAGTTTATAAAGTATAATAAATTATTTTCCATTTAAGAAAAAAGGGGTTAAAAGTAATACTTTTTAATTTTTATTAAAACAACTGTTTTTTAAATTAACTCCCATAAACCAAGTATAAATAAAAAAAATAAGTTAATTTAAAGATAAATTAGAATATTTTTGTTTTAAATTAATTATTTTCAAAATAAAGCGAAATTATAAATTATTACTTTTGATGTTCTAAGTAATAAATAATACTAAAAGTAATACAAAAATAATTTCAAAAAAAATGTGTGATATTATAAATAAAATGAAATAAAATAATAAATATTATGCAAGTTGTAGCGGATGTTGGAGGAATACCTGGTAAAGATTGCAACGGTTTTTGTAAATACTGTTACTTCAGAAAGGTAAAAGAAATTAAAAGTTTTGGCTGTGCACACTGTTTACCAAACAAGATTGGATGTGAAAGATGCAGCAAGGGAGTTTCCGAAACTCAGGGAGCATTCAAATCCCCATTTGAAGTAATGAACGAAGTACAGACCGCCATTATGATGGGAATGCGTCAAGGCAAAGTAAGCGCATACATCAGTGGAGGAGGAGATATAAGCTGTTATCCTCACTTGGAAACATTAACCGCTAACTTAAATCAATTCTCCATTTCATCCATCCTGGGATACACATCAGGAAAGGGAATAACCGATTCATCCACCGTTACAAGATTGATAAACAATGGCGTTGAAGAGGTGTCATTCACTATTTTTGCATCAGACCCTAAGCTTAGAAAGGAATGGGTCAAGGATCCCAATCCTCATGAAGCCTTGAAGTCCTGCCAAATGTTTTGTGAAAGCATTGACTTGACAGGCGCTGCCGTAATCATCCCCGGTGTCAATGATGGGGATGTGTTAAGAGAAACATGCAATTCCCTAGAGGAATGGGGTGCAAAAGGAATGCTTCTGATGAGATTTGCAAACACATTCAACGAGGGCCTGATTCTTGGCAACGAACCGATTGTGAAGGGAATAGAATCCCAGCCTGTTGAGGACTTTGCGGAACTTGTAAAGCAAATAAATTCCGAGTACAAGTTCAGAGTCAGCGGAACACCATTGTGTGACCCTGAAACCGGAGGGCCATTTGCAATTGCAAAGGACGAGAATGAAGTGTTCCTGCAGTTCATAAAGCCTGTGACAGGTGAGGCAACAATAATCACCTCAAAAATAGCTGAACCGTTCATTTCCAAAATATTCAACAAGATTGAGGCAGACAGCATCAATGTCGTTGCATGCGAAAAGGAAATAGCATGCCTAATCACCAAAGAGGATTTGGAAAAGCTTGACTTGAGTGAAATCAAGGATGCCGTGATATTGCCTGGAAGGTCTTTTGTCCATCAACTTGATGCAGAAAGGATTTTAAGTGCAGATGGAGTGGACCGCCTTGTTGGCCGTGGACCTGATACCTTAAGCGTTGACGGCGAGCTAAGCATTGACATGACCGACGAGAACGTCATAGAAAGAGAGCTTGAACAATTCAATGATCTGGTTGATGCAATCAATTTCTTCGGAATGAGATTGCTTTAAAAAAAAAGAAGATTAGTTAGAATCCTCAACAAGAGAACTCTCACTATTAATTTTTACCAATATGTAATCATACATTTTTGACTTTTTAATCTCGGCTATTTCTGATAATTTTCTACCGTCGATAACCACATTGGATATTACATCCTTATATGTGTCATAATCCAACTTGACACGAACCCCATCCAATTGTGAGGTTACTGGGGTTGGAGAGATTACATCCTCGATTTCTCTCACTTGATTTTCAATTGCATTTTTAACAACGATAGCCGGAACCAACGGCGCATCAAGAGCCATTTCACGTTTCTTATCATTCAATATCTGTTCAATGGTTTCGACCAATTTATCGAGCGCACGTATGTCCGGACCCCTTCTGAGTCTTCTTGGGATTCTTCCGAGACCTCCGACATATGCGTCTGCACCTGGAAGTTCATTAACATCTATTTCTGGAGCTCCTGTCACAATTACTGGTATGTCAATGTCATCATAGAGAAATGCCTTTTCTTTTATACAGTTTTCAAAACTACCCAATGCAAAAACGGCAATGTCATGCTCTTCAATCAATGCCTTTTCTTCTTCAGTGATTCCTGAAGTTCCCTTACCGTCACCACGGGCAAGACCAATCATATTATCCTTTGCACCGAATTCACGCAAGTATTCGGAAATGTCACATGCTGCGTGAGGCAAGTGGTGTCTTGCAAGGGTTGGTGAAACGATAGCGATTTCAGAACCTGCCATAGGAGCGACTGATAGCTTTGCCAACAATTCTTTTGATTTTTCTTCAATCTTATCAACGTCTTCTATTGGTATTGCCATGTTCAGTACCAATTCCATCTGTTGAATGCTGTCTTGAAGAATGAATCCTCCCAAATCTTCAATTAATTCTCTTATCTCTTCACTTTTGTGAACTCCGCCAGTAAATATTAATGTTTCATACATTATTAACAACTCTCAGAAATGCAATTGTATAATATTATAATCTTTAATTACTATATTATATTAAATTTTCTAAAATGGCATATCTCAGTTCTGCCTTTTTAAAAGGATTTTTGGAAATGTCGTTGTGAGAAGGGATTTCCACCAGATTGTCCTCTTCTGTAACCTTATCCTTAAGGTAATCCGGATATATCACATGTTTGAAGTTATCCGAAACTATATTGAAGCCAATGTCATTAACTATGTCCTTTAAAAATTCGGAATAGACCTTGACATCTATGTCATGGGACGGATGGGAATTCAGGTATTTTCTACAGAGTTCATAATCTCTGAAAAACTCAATGATTTCATCATCACTCAATTCACTTCCTGTCAGCTTGGAAACTTCTTTTATGCTTTCAAAAATCTGTGAGGGAGTGTTGATTTTAATGGCAAGCGAATCCATTTCCACTTTACTCTCAGAAAGCACTATTGCCAAATCCCCATCTTCCTCGTCTGGAAATTTGTTTACAGTGTAATCTGTAATCCCCGCCAGTCTTACAATCTCCTCACACATTGGGGTTGTGATAATTTTCATAATACATAATTTAATATTAATTATATTATATACATTACTTTATGAAAATAACATTGAGTTTCGAGGAAACCATAAGCGGTGACGTTTCAATAATGGTTGATGCATTGAGGGCCAGCACATCCATAACTGTGGCTTTAAATAACTTCAAAAAAGTCATACCATGCTTCACCCCAGAGGAAGCCTTGGAATTGCAGGAAAGGATTGGAGGAGTTGTTGCCGGTGAACGTAACGGGAAACAAATCGAAGGATTTGACATCGGAAACACACCGGTCGGAATCCTGAATTATGAAAGTGACGAGGACACCCTTATACTGACCACCACTAACGGGACAAGAATACTTGAAAGCATGAATTCAAAAGTGCTTGTCGGATCACTTGTCAATGCCGAGTCAGTGGCCAAAGCATCCTGCAGGTTGGCAAATGATCACATTGACGTTGTGATGGCAGGGGTTAAGGGAAAATTCGCCATCGAGGATTATCTTGCCGCTGGCGAAATTCTATATCAGATTTGTGAAAGCCTTGATGAATATGAGTTGAGCGAATATGCAAAAACCGCCATCATGGCAAGCCGTGACTATGATGCCCTAACAGAAGCATTCATGAACTCCAGGACCTCTAAAAGACTCATTGAACTTGGAAATATCAAAGACGTTGAGTTCAGCTGTCAGAAAAATATCACTGAAAACGTCGCAATATTTAAAAATAATGAATTAAAATTATATATTTAGATTAAAAAATATTTTAGATAATATCAATTTACAATAAAGAAGTGTTTTTCTAATGAAAAGAGAATGTTTAACTATAATCGGTACTGCTCATGTATCCGAGGAAAGCGTAAATGAAGTAAAAGATGCAATTTATGAGCAACACCCGGAAGTAGTGGCTATCGAACTTGACCGAGGAAGATATGTCAGGTTGAAGCAACAGATGATGGGCATCGAACAGGATGACACAATATCCGTATCCAAAATAATCAAAGAAAATAAGGTCGGATTATTCCTAACCACCACATTGCTCAGCTATTTCCAATCAAAAATTGGAGCTGACCTTGATGTTGCACCAGGCTCAGAGATGGTCGGTGCCATTGAGGCAAGTGAGGATTTGGGCATTCCAATCGCATTGATTGACCGTGACATAAATATCACATTACAAAGGGCCTTGAATAAGATGGGCTTCATTGAAAAATCAAAATTTTTAGTCAGTCTAATCGCTTCCGTCTTTGGTTTTGGTGAAGACGAAGAAGACATTGACGTTGAAGAGTTGAAAAACCCTGAAAACCTTGATGAATTAATGGAAATGTTTAAGGATGAAGCTCCAAGCGTTCATGAGGTATTGGTTCATGAAAGGGACGCATATCTTGCGGGCAGAATAAACGGATTGCCCCAGGACCATGTCATTGCAGTAGTTGGTGCAGGACACAAGCCTGGAATCGAAAGATATCTGGACAATCCCGAAACATTGCCTGACCTTAGGGAACTGGAAGTAATCAACGAGAAAAAAGGAATTCCATGGGCCAAAATACTTTTGGCAATGATTCCGATACTCTTTGTTGTGATATTTTTTCTGGCTTACTTTAGCGGGATAAACATCACCTGGAACGTATATGAATTCATTGTAATCAGCATGATTATGGGTTTTATCGGATCAATATTGTCCGGTTCAAAATTAATATCCGCAATTGTCGGCGGATTGGTTGCGCCTTTGACAATCATCCACCCATTGCTTGCCGCAGGATGGTTTTCCGGATTGACTGAAGCCAAATTCAGGAAAGTCAGGCAAAGCGACATTAAAAATTTAAGTAAAATTGAAAGTTTCCGTGACCTGTGGAACAACAACATATTCAGAATCCTTCTGGTGGTTATCGGAACCAATTTGGGAGTCAGTATTGCCACACTGGTAATCCTTCCTTCAAAGGTATTCATACCATTGTTTATGAAAATCTTCGGCGGATAGTTAATATATTTATATACTAACATTGATAATATAATAAATTACTATTAATTTTAATGGAAAAAAAATCATGTATCTTATATTTCGCTGCGACTGTGGACGTGCATTATACGCAAAGGAAGGTGTGGCCACACGCAAATGCGTATGTGGAAAGACTTTAAAGGTCAAATCAAGGAGAATCTTTCAAAAAGTAGAGACAAGGGAAGATGCCTCACTTGCAGTCCAGGAAATGCAGGATAAGATATACAAGAACACTGGTTTTATGAAGGCCAGTGATCTATAAAGTTTTAATGGTTTGTTAAAAATGATTGGGACGACATTGAAAATAATTATAATTTTAGTTTTAATTATATTTACAGGATATTTATCAATGGCAGAGCTTGCCGTTGTATCTATCAGAAGAGCAAAAATGCAGAAATATCTAGAAGATGGAAATAAAAATGCACAAATAGTCTTCGATTTATTGGAAGACCCTAACGAATTTTTATCAACAGTTCAAATTGGCATTTCCCTTATCGGTGTTTTAACAGGTGCATTGGGTGGGGTAACATTAGCTAAACCTTTAGCACAATACATCTCATTTATCCCATATGCCGAACCGGTAAGCGTAGCCATAGTTGTTATTGTCACCACTTACCTGACATTGGTTATCGGTGAGATTGTGCCAAAAGTAATCGCTTTGAATGACCCTGAAAGGGTTTCCCTGAAAGTTGCAAAAAGCATGGTCGTTCTCTCAAAAATCTCAAAGCCTGTGAGTTTCGTACTTGCAAAATCAAGCAGTTTCCTTTTATGGCTGATGAGAGTTGAAAACAGAAATGACGACATTGTTACCGAAGAGGAAATCAAGTTGATGATTGAGGAAGGAAGGGAAGACGGTACAATCGAACAGGAAGAGGAGGACATCATTAAACGTGTTTTCAAACTTGATGACCAAAAGGTCGAAAGTATCATGACCCCACGTAATGAAATCATATGGATTGACCTTGAGGATGACCGTGAGCTGAACAAGGTTAAAATCATTGAAAGTAAAAGGTCCATTTTCCCAATAGCAAGCGGAGAACTGGATGATTTCATAGGAGTTGTACAGGCTAAGGACATCCTATCCGCAATGTTCAGTGGGGACGAATTTGACGTTCACAAAATTGTCAAGGAACCGTTAGTGGTTTCCGAGCATTTAGAAACATTAGAATTATTAAAAGAATTCAAAGAAAACCAAGGATACGTTCACATGTGTCTTGTTGTGGATGAGTTCGGTAGTGTTGAAGGTCTAATCACCTTAAACGACTTACTTGAAGGTATCGTTGGAGACATTCCAGGTATTGATGAGGAGGACGAACCTAAAGCGATCGAAAGAGACGATGGAACATGGCTGATTGATGGAAGATATCCAATTGACAGATTTAAGGAGTTATTTGACTTTAAGGACAATTTGCCCGATGAGGAAGAGGATGGATACACCACACTTGCAGGATTTATTCTAAGCATAAGCGGTACCATACCTGATGAAGAGGACAAATACGAATGCGACAGATTTATCTTTGAGATTGTCGATATTGACGGCCATCAAATCGATAAAGTCCTTGTAACTGATTTGGGACCTCAGGAACCAAATGAAGAGGGAGAATAATGGACGCAGGAATTATTATACAAGTTGTATTATTGCTAGTCGGTTTTCTATTTTTGATTAAGGGATCAGACTTTTTCGTTGATGGTGCCAGCAGCATTGCTTCACATCTTAAGATACCTACAATCATTGTCGGTTTGACCATTGTGGCATTTGGAACCAGCGCTCCTGAAGCGGCGGTTTCCATTACATCATCCTTAACCGGCAGCAACGCAATGGCAGTGAGTAACGTAATTGGAAGTAACCTTTTCAACATGCTGATGGTTATCGGTATTGCAGCACTGCTAAGTAATTTATTGATGGAAAAAAGTGTTTTGAAAAAGGATTTACCATTCCTTGTTGCAATAACCCTTTTATTTGCAATATTCATATTCATCGGTTGGGACATAACCAATATTGAGGGAATCATTCTTCTGATAATCCTTGCGGGATACATCATTTATCTCATCCGAGGATCAAAAAAATCCAAAAACGCTAATGATGTTGAGGCAGCCAAGTTTACACTGCCAAAAAGTATCATATTGATTATCATTGGTCTTGCAGGAATCATTATCGGTGGAGATTTGGTAGTTGACAGCGCTTCAGCTATAGCAATCGCACTCGGAATGAGTGAAACATTGGTAGGTTTGACTATTGTGGCAATCGGTACATCTTTACCTGAACTTGTGACATCAATCACCGCTTTAAGGAAAGGAGAAAACCAGCTGGTTATAGGTAATGTTATCGGGTCAAACATCTTCAATATTCTATTCGTACTTGGTGCAAGTAGTGCGATAAGCAGAATCCCTCTTGACTCAAGCATGCTAATAGATGTTCTATTCATGATGGGCGTAACCATATTATGTTTCATATTCGGTAAGACCCAAGACAAATATGATAAAAAAGAAGGAGTCATATTAATAGCATTATTTATTGCGTATATGGCGTTTGCAATATTAAGAAATTAGATCTTTTAACTCACAGGCCTTACAGACCCTTGATGAAGTCGGCTCACCACAGACTTCACACTCGTTTAGGCTTGTGGATATATCATTTTCAAAAGTCAATATCTTTTGGAATGATTCCATCACATTATTTTTAACGCCAGGATACTTATCCTCGCTAACATTTAAAAACTCTTTTATTTTGGCTCTCAAAGACAAATGAGAGTACGGGCATTCATCCAAATGAATATCAATGTCGTTTAATACAGCCCACATCCCCACCTCTTTTTCTGGTGTGTTCCATAATGGCTTGATTCTTGGAACCAGTTTCGGATGAATCACATCAAGCTCAGGCCCGAATTTTGAGAATTTGATTGTGTCGCCTCGTGCAAAGCTCATTAGAAATGACTGTATTTCATCATCCAGATTATGTCCAGTAGCTATTCTTGCAGCACCAAGCTCATATGCTGTTTTATTCAGAATATTTCTTCTAAAAACACCACATGGAATGCATGCACTTTTAAATTCATGATAAATGTCATCAAGTGCAAAGCCCTCTTCATCCTTAAATGACTTTTGGACTAGCTCAACTCCCAATTCCCTTGCATTGTTGACAGCAGAGTCTATTCCGTGTTGCCTATAACCTTCAATTCCCTCATCAACACTGACGGCAATCAAATCAAAATCCAGATATTCCTGATAATTCCTCAAGGCATGCAGTGTTAGGACACTATCCTTACCGCCGGATAAGGCTACAGCAATCAATTCATTTTCCCGAATAAGCTGATAATCTGAAATCAAATTGTAGATTCTTGTAAAGATGTGCTCATTAAATTCGTCTTTGTTTAATTTCACCATTACTAAATTAATTTATAGAAAGATAAATAAATAATTTTACCAGGTGAAAATTATGATAACATGTGATTTTGCAATATTGCCCGTAGGAACTGAAACCACCGAATGCAAGGATTATGTAACCGCTGCAGTCCAGTCAATTAAGGACTCCGGATTAAGTTATCAGTTAACCGGAATGGGAACACAAATAGAAGCAAATAATCTAGAAGAACTATACTCTGCAATAGCTACAGCACAGGAAGCCATCTTTAAATTAGGTATTGGTAGAGTGTATACAGTTATAAAAGTAGACGATAGAAGAGACCTGGAAAATAGGACTTTGGATGCCAAAGTCGATACAGTGGAAAAAATGTTAAAATGAGTTAGAATTCATTCTAACTCTTTTGAAGCGGTTTTTACAGCTTCAATTACTAAATCTAAATCTTCTTTTGTAAGTGATGGGTGCACTGGAAGTGAAATTACGTTGTCTGCTGCAAGTTCTGCATTCGGACAATCGCCTTCAAAACCAAGAGCCCTGTAAATCGGTTGATTATATAACGGAATTGGATAATGGATTCCTGTTCCAACACCACAATCATTAATTATATCGACCCAGTCATCACGGTCTCCTTTTTCAACCCTGATTGTGTATTGGTGATATACATGTTTGGAATCATATGCGCAATAAGGGGTTACGATTCCATCAACATCTTTCAAACCTTCGTTTAAATATGCTGCATTGGCGATTCTCTTATCGTTAAATTCATCGATTTTATTCAATTGTGCAAGGCCTATTGCTGCGGAGATATCTGTCATTCTAAAATTGTACCCTATTGCATTATGGTGATATCTCACACTTGCTCCGTGTGCCCTAAATATTCTTGCCTGTTCAGCCAAATCCTCATCATCGGTTGTGATTATTCCGCCTTCGGAGGTTGTCATGTTTTTAGTTGGATAAAAACTAAAGCAAGCCATATCCCCCATGCTTCCAACCTTTTTGCCATTGCAGGTTGCCCCATGTGCCTGAGCTGCATCTTCAATGACAATCAAGCCGTACTTTTCAGCTATCTCATTGATCTTATCCATATTTGAGGATTGACCATATAACTGTACAGGCAGTATTGCCTTGGTATTTTCGGTGATTAAATCTTCAATTGCATCTGGATTTAAAGTGTAAGTTTTCAAATCAATGTCTGCAAATACTGGTTCCGCTCCGGTATATACAATTGAGTTTCCACTTGCAATGAATGTGAACGGTGTGGTAATAACTTCATCCCCTTCACCAATGCCACATGCAAGCAATGCAGTGTGTAAAGCGGCTGTTCCGGAATTTACAGCGATTCCATATTCAGCTCCAACCCATTCGGCAAATTTCTCTTCGAACTCTGCAACTTTTGGGCCTTGAGCAATCATTCCTGATTTTAAAACTTCAACTACGTTTTCTATTTCTTCTTCTCCAATTATAGGTTTTGCAATAGGTACTTTAATATCTGACAAGATTATCACCAAGTAGAATTTCTATCATAATAATGTTTAAATCTAATAATATTTAAAACATTACATATTAAAAAATGAATTAAAAGTGAGAATTAATGGATGAATATAAAATAAAACATATTGAAGAAGGATTAACACAAATAGAATTTCCGGAATTTGATAAGATTTCATCAGATGCACCTGTTTTTTATAATCCTCACATGGAGATGAACAGGGACCTGTCCATCCTTGCAATACAGGTATTTCAAAAACAGGAAGATCGTGAGATAAACATATGTGACCTCTTTGGAGGCAGCGGAATTCGTGGCGTAAGATATAAAAACGAAATTGACGGCGTTGGAGAAGTTTCCATAAACGACATCAGCGAAACAGCCAATCAATTCGAAAGGCACAACATTGAATTGAACAACTTGGATGACGTTGAGGTTTACCAGCATGACGCCAGCATGTTTTTAAGGATGAAACGTGGAGAATTTGACGTTATCGATATTGATCCATTTGGAACCCCATCACCATTCATGGATTCGGCAGGTTACGGTGCCCGCAGAAACTCACTTTTATGCGTTACAGCAACTGACACTTCAGCATTATGCGGAACATACCAGGAGCCATGCATCCGCAAATATAATTCAAAACCTTATAAAAGCGAATACTGCCATGAAACCGGAATCAGAATTTTGGCCGGTTTTGTTGCGCTCACACTTTCGAAATATGCAAAGTACATTGAAGTGAAAATGTCACACAGCACTGAACATTATATGAGATTATACCTAGAAATTAAAAAAGGTTCAAAAAGAACTGATGAATCCTTGAAGAACATAGGATATATCAGCCACTGTAAGAATTGTCTTCACAGGCAAGTCAGCAATGGTCTGGCAAGCCCAATAGAAGAAATTTGTCCTGTCTGCGGTGAAAAGCTTGTGCATGCAGGCCCTTTATGGATTGGAGCCATTCAAGATGCTGATTTTATTGAAAAGATGATTGATGAGACAAATCATAAAAAAATCAACACCGAAAAGGATGCCTTGAAATTAATGAATGCCTGTCTTTTGGAAGCTGGCGCACCGGCCACCTTTTATGATGTACATACCGTTTGCAAGTCCTTGAAGATTAGCGCCCCAAAATTGGATTTGATTTTTGATGAGATAAAAAATCAAGGTTTTATTGCGATTAAAACACATTTTAACCCGTTAGGCATTAAAACCGATGCTACAATCAAAGATATTGAAAAAATTTTAATTAGTTTACAATAAGTCTTAATTATTAAGATAACATTTAACAAAATTAAAAATGAAATCTATTTTATATTGTAGAATAAATCTTTTTGATTAAAATGTTTAATTGATAAATATTTTTAAATTCAAATCTGAAAATAATGGAAACTGAATAAAAAAATTTTTAAAAAAATATAAAAAGTTTATATATTATGAAGAATTTATAAATATATAAGTTAATTATACATTAACAAATATATAGGAGAGATATTACATGGTTAAAACTAAAGACAATATTGTCAAACTCGACAATACTGATATTAACATCCTTAAAATAATCAATGAAGATGTAAGAACTTCTTACAGACAAATCTCACGCAGTTTAGACGTGTCTGTAGGTACTGTCCACAACCGTATTGATAAAATGGTCAAAACTGGAGTAATTAAAAAATTCTCACCAGTCATCGACCATGAAAAATTAGGTTTTGTTTTAACAACCATCATTGGTGTTAGAGTAAAAGGTGGAAAACTTAAAAATTGGGAAGAAAAAACCTTCTTTAATAAAAATGTAGTTGGAATCTATGATGTTACTGGAGAATATGACGCATTTTTAATTGCAAAATTCAGAAACACCAATGAATTGAACGCTTTCATTAAGGAATTGTTAAAAGACCCGATTATAGAAAGAACATACACACAAACCGTTTTAGATGTTATTAAAGAAGACATGGGATCTTCCAACATCTTATAAAAAAATTGCTATAGAAGTAGTTCAAACTACTTTTATACTTCTTATTTTTTCCGATTCAAATTTCAACTTTTGAATTCTTTTCAATGATATTGTAAAAAATAATTTACATAAGGCATAATAATATTACAATAATCATTTAACTATATAAATAAAAAGAAACAAAAAATATTATATTTAACTTAAAATAGAGGTTATGAAATTGGCAGTTTGCTTACCCGATACTCAAGACGATACTCCAAACATACCTATAAAACTTACTAGAGTGGGTGTAACCGGAGTAAAAAAATTATTACAACTAGAAAGAACAAATAAAAGACCTATAATTTTACTACCTACTTTTGATGCCTTTGTAGATTTGCCAAGCCATCAAAAAGGAGTACACATGTCTAGGAACCCGGAAGCTATTAGCGAAGTTCTCGAAGAAGTAGCCAACGGATCAACAGTAGATGTTGAATCACTATGTGCAAAAATTGTAGAAAAGATGATGACCAAACACGAATACGCAGAACGTGTAGAAATTTCAATGACTACAGATTTCATGTTCATGAAAGAGTCACCTGTAACCAAAAACAAAACCCAAGAAATGGCTCAGCTAAAAGCAAAAGCCGTCGGTTACAGAACTGAAGACAACAAAATTGAAATTAGAAAAAGCGTTGGTGCAGAAGTCATAGGAATGACCGTTTGCCCATGTGCACAAGAATCTGTTCGTGAATCCGATAAAACAAAATTATTAGAATTCTTAGATGAAGAAACCACACAAAAAGTGTTGGACACTGTTACTTTTGCTTCACACAACCAAAGGGGAGTCGGAACCTTACTAATCGAAGTTCCTGAACATAAGATTGTTAAAGCGGAAGACTTAATAGACATTATCGAAACATCCATGAGTTCACCAGTATGTGAGTTACTCAAAAGACCTGACGAAAATGCAACAGTTATGAATGCGCACAGAAAACCTGTTTTTGTTGAAGATTGTGTTAGAAACATGATGGAAAAAATAGTTCAAAAATATGGAGATTTCCCTGATGACACATTGATTACAGCTCGTCAAGAAAACCAAGAAAGTATTCACAGACACAATGCATATGCAGAGAAGGTCACCACATTAGGCGAACTTAAAGAAGAATTAAATATCTAAGGATTTGATTTAATGAAAAAGACTTATGAGATTGCAGGCGAAGTAATGGGCTTTTTTGATGCATTTAAAGGTTCAAGACCTGCAATAAATAACGAAAGTATTTTAATTGTTCGAGGAAGATCAAGAAAAGTCATACCAATTGAAGAATTCGATTCAAAACTTGCAGAAATCGGTGAAATCCTTGGTGGAAAAGAGATTGATGAAGACTCCGATAAGATTAAAGACATCCTCAAATCAGGAGATAAACATATTAAGGTAACTGAAGCTAATGTTACCGATGTTGATAACCACGGATTCGTAAGAATGAAAGAAGAATTGGAATCCATGGGTCTTGTCGTGGCATATAAAGTATTTGAACTTCCAAGCTTTGACGTCGTCATAGCAATCTGGGAAGACAAGAACGAAATTCCACCACTTTATGTTGAAGTAACTGTTTCTGAAAGCGAAGCGTGAACAATGACATCAAATTTAACCAAAGAGGATATTCTTGACATATTGAATGCAACAGACAGTGAAATAATAAAATACATGTCTGAAACCATTAAATATCAAGAGAATAAACTCATAACTTATTCTAAAAACGTATTCATACCATTGACTGAAATCTGCAGGAATGATTGCGGATATTGTAATTTCAAGAAAAATCCAGATGACCCCGAGGCAATTATTCTTAAAAGCAAAGAGGAAGTGTTGGAAACCTTAAAGGAGGCAGAACAATACGGATGCAAGGAAGCTTTATTTACTTTTGGTGAAGATGCCGATGAGGAAGAGGTCGTGCAGGCAAGGCTGGAAGAATTTGGCTATGAAACAATGGTTGATTATGTTGTTGACATCTGTCAGATGACATTGGATGAAACAACACTGATTCCCCACACCAACGGAGGAAATTACTCATATGATGATTTGAAAAAGCTCAAGGAAGTCAACGGATCAATGGGATTGATGCTTGAGAACTCATCCAAAAGACTGATGGAACTTCCGGCACACAAAAAGAGTCCTGGAAAAAATCCTGAAATAAGGATGGAAACAATTGAAAATGCGGGCAAGCTAAAAATTCCATACACAACAGGCATCTTAATTGGTATCGGGGAGACAAAAGAGGAAGTTGCCGACTCATTGCTTGCCATCCGTGACTTATACGATAAATATGACCATATTCAGGAAGTGATCATACAGAATTTCACACCGATTCCGGGCATTGAAATGGAAAACTGGCCGGAACCTAGTTTTCTGGACATGATAAGAACCGTGATAGCCGGAACACTATTGTTTGGAGACACCGACGTGAGCATCCAGGTTCCACCGAACCTCAACAATGAAACCGCTCAGATTTTCCTGTTGTGCGGTGCGGATGACTGGGGCGGCGTTTCACCGGTAAGTCCTGATTTCGTCAACATCACATCCCCATGGCCTGGAATTGACGAGCTTGAAAAATTAACCGTCGATGCGGGTTTTGAGCTTACCGAAAGATTGTGCGTCTATGAAAAATATGTCAACAGTGAATGGCTAAACGATAGTCTAATCGATCAAATCAGTAGATTCTAGCGTCAACGACAACATGCTCCACACCGGGAGCATACTTTTTTACCTTATTTATTTTTAACAATTCCACATCACGGCCATTAGCTTGAGAAATAATCCTCTCGATTGGCCTTGTTTCCATCAGTTTTTCCGGAACTGTCTCATGGTAATGTAGGATTCCGCCTTCATTCAGGCTATCTATTGCAACCTTCAGGTAGTGATGGGTTGTCTTGACATAGCCCATGATTATCCGGTCGGCCTTGAATTTAGGGGTTTCCACCTTGCAGTCACCCAGAATCGGAGTGATATTATCTAACTTGTTCAATTCAATGTTTTCACATAGGAAATGATATGAATTTGGATTGATTTCTATTGCAATCACCTCACTGGCATTTGAATGAACGCCTACAGGTATCGTGAAATAGCCAATGCCCGCAAACATGTCTATGACCGTCTCGCCATCCTCAACAAGCTTGGCAATTCTTAATCGCTCATTGTTGTTTCCCTTGGACCACATCACCTTGGACAGGTCCAGCTTGAACAGGCATCCGTTTTCCTTGTTGATTGTTTCGGTTTCGCTTCCATAAAGAATCTGATAAACTGGTTCTCTTTTGGTTCCTTGAATATGATCAATCTTCATTATGGTTTTAACGTTATGCATTTGGGACAGCTCCTCAAAGTCATTTCCCTGATAATTATTGTCCAGGATTAGGACATTTCCGATTTTTTTATATTTCATCAATTCACCTAAAAGAAAAACTTTATATATGCAAATAGCTAATATTAATATTGTTAGTTTATACTAATTATTGATTCTGATTTTAAATAAAATTAATCTTACAGATTAGTTTATATTTTGTTATATTGACCTATAAGTAGTTGAAATAAGATATTTTAAATACTTATACGAGGTGTATTTAAATGGATGATAAAATACTAGAAGGTACAACAACCGTTGGAATCACTTGTAAAGACGGAGTTGTATTCGCAAGCGAAAGAAGAGCTAGTATGGGAAACCTTGTAGCTCACAAAGTTGCTGAAAAAATATTTAAAATTGATGATCATATTGTAACAACCATAGCTGGTTCCGTTGGAGATGCTCAAAGCTTAATGAAAGTTATTGAAGCAGAAGTATCATTATACCAAATGAGAAACAATGATGCCATCAGCGTCAAAGCGGCAGCATCATTAACTGCAAACATCTTACGTTCAGGACCAATGTATGTGCAAACATTACTCGGCGGTATGGACGGGGACAAACCATCTCTCTACTCACTTGACCCAGCAGGTGGTATGATTGAAGACACTTATATCTCAACTGGATCAGGTTCTATCGTGGCTTACGGTGTTCTTGAAGACAGATTCAGAGATGACTTAACAACTGACGAAGGAATTGAAATAGCCATAAGAGCTATTAGGGCCGCT
The DNA here is from genome assembly GCF_003111625.1 of Methanobrevibacter thaueri. Classification (NCBI taxonomy): domain Archaea; kingdom Methanobacteriati; phylum Methanobacteriota; class Methanobacteria; order Methanobacteriales; family Methanobacteriaceae; genus Methanobrevibacter; species Methanobrevibacter thaueri. The sequence goes on from NZ_MZGS01000024.1 coordinate 88,314, forward strand.
GCTGAACGTGACACATATTCCGGAAATGGATATTTGGTCGCTAAGGTAGATAAAGACGGCTTTGAAATGTTAGATAGTGAAAAAATTAATGAGATTCTTGATAAAATATAAGTAAGCTAATTTTTCATAACTAACTATTTTTTTATATAAAAAAGTGTACATAGTTTATGAAATTTTACTAATTATAGCTTAACGCTTTCATAAACTATTATACTACACTAACTTTTTTTGAAGGGATTATATGACTTCAGATATTTTAGAGGATATTAAAAAAGAGATTTTAAGTAAACTACCGGATGAAATTCAAGTTTCCAAAGTGGAATTTGAAGGACCGGAAGTGGTGGTTTACACTAAGAATCCGGAAATTATTACTGAAAATGGCGATCTTATAAGATCACTTGCAAAAGAACTTAGAAAAAGAATTATTATTAGATCTGACAAAAGTGCTTTACTTGAACCAGAGCCAACAATCAACAAAATTCATGAGATAGTTCCTGATGGGGCTGAAATTACCGATATCTACTTTGACACCGTTACCTGTGAAGTGGTAATTACCGCTAAAAAGCCAGGACTTGTTATTGGAAAATATGGTGTGACCTCAAGAAATATCGTTAAGAACACCGGATGGGCACCTAAAATCTTAAGGACCCCACCAATCAGTTCAGACATTATTGGAAAAATCAGAACTATTCAAAAGAACAGTAGCAAAGACAGGAAAAAATTGCTACAACGTCTCGGACGCCAAATCCACCAAGGAAGCAAATACCCTAACGATTGGGCTAGAGTAACTTCAATGGGAGGATTTAAGGAAGTTGGACGTTCATCAATGTTATTGCAAACACCTAACAGTCGCGTATTATTGGACTGTGGTGTTAACGTTGCTGCATCAGACAATAAAAATGCATTCCCTTACTTGAATGCACCTGAATTTTCAATTGAGGAATTGGATGCAGTCATCATATCTCACGCTCACTTAGATCACTGTGGATTTGTACCTTACCTGTTCCATTACGGATATGACGGACCGGTTTACTGTACAACCCCAACAAGAGACTTGACAACTCTCTTGCAATTCGATCATTTGGATATTGCCCACAGAGAAGGCAATCCACTTCCATTTACATCAAAGAATGTAAAACATCAAATTAAAAACACCATTACATTGGATTATGGTGAAGTGACAGACATCTCACCGGACATCAGGTTGACCCTACACAATGCGGGACACATCCTTGGTTCAGCAATTTCCCACATGCACATTGGGGATGGAGCTCACAACCTCGTCTACACCGGGGACTTCAAGTATGAACCATCAAGATTACTTGAACCTGCCACAATCCGTTTCCCTCGTGCTGAAACAGTGATTATGGAAAGTACCTACGGTGGAAGGGAAGACGTGCAGCCTTCCAGAAACAACGCTGAAAAGGAAATGATGAAAACCATTTACAAAACCCTTAAACGTGGCGGAAAAGTATTGGTACCTGTATTTGCCGTGGGAAGGGCACAGGAACTTATGGTTGTTCTTGAAGAGTACATGAGGCATGGAATGATAGAGGAAGTGCCAATCTACATTGACGGAATGATTTGGGAAGCGACAGCCATTCACACCGCAAGGCCTGAATACCTAAGCAAAGACTTAAGAGACCAAATATTCCACATGGGAAGGAACCCGTTCGTTTCAGACATGTTTGAAAAAGTTCAAAACAGAGACCAAAGGAAGGATATTGTCGAATCAAAACAGCCTGCAATCATTCTATCAACATCCGGTATGCTAACCGGTGGAAACTCTGTTGAATACTTCAAATGGTTATGTGAAGATGAAAGAAACACAATCATCTTTGTTGGATACCAATCAGAAGGATCCATGGGTAGAAGAGTTCAAAAAGGATGGAAGGAAATTCCTCTTGAAGATGACGACGGCAGAACCAGACAATTCTGTGTCAAAATGCAAGTCAAAACTATTAACGGTTTCAGTGGTCACTCCAACAGAAGACAATTAATGGAATATGTCAAAAGACTCAATCCTAGACCTGAAAAAGTTATCACTTGTCACGGAGACCCTTACAAGGCAGTCGATTTGGCCTCATCAATCCATAGGAGCTATAAGATTGAAACCAAAACTCCAATTAATTTAGATTGTGTGAGAATTCATTAAAAATTATATATAGTATATAAAACAAAATTAATAATATGAGATGTTGTAAACTTATTACAACATTAATTATTTTTTAAAATAGGTGTTATCATGGTTACTTATTCAGAATCCGGTGTTGATATTGATTTAGAAGCAGTTACAGTTTCTGCCTTAGCTGATAAACTTAAATCAACATTGGAATGTAGAGATATTATCACTGACAGTGGTCATTATGCGGCTTTAGTCAAATTAGGCGACAAAGCAATTGCAATGAGTACTGATGGTGTTGGAAGTAAAATTTTAATTGCTGAAATGATGAACAAATACGATACAGTCGGAATTGATTGTATTGCAATGGTTGTAAACGATATCCTATGTGTCGGTGCGGAACCTATCGCATTGGTCGATTACCTTGCCGTTGAAAAACCTGACCCTGAAAGGGCCGCTGAGATCGCCGAAGGATTGGTTGCAGGAGCTATCGAATCAAAAATTGCAATCATCGGTGGAGAAACTGCATCACTTCCTGGAATCATCAAGGATTTCGACCTTGCAGGAACCGGTATCGGATTTGTGGATATCGACAAGATCATTACAGGCGAAAACATCCAGCCTGGAAATGTCCTGATTGGTATCAACAGTAATGGAATTCATTCCAACGGATACAGTTTAGCCAGAAAAGCGTTGTTTGATGACGCAGGTTTCACTGTTGATGACAAGATGCCAAACGGCGAAACAACAATCGGTGAAGAATTGATTAGACCAACTGAATTATACGTTAAACCTATTGTAGCACTATTTGAAAAAAAATACAATATCAATGGACTTGCCCACATTACCGGCGGAGGATTCACCAATCTCAGACGCCTGAAAAAAGGCGTTGGATACGATATCACTGACCTTCCGGAAGTTCCAGAGATATTTAAACTTATTTATGAACAAAACGTCGACATCAAGGAAATGTATAAGGTATTTAATATGGGTGTCGGTTTTGTTGTTATCTGCGAGGAATCAGAAGCGGATAAAATCATGGGTACTTTAAGCGAATATTGTGACTGCCAAATCATCGGTAAAGTTACAGACGATGAAAAAATTACAGTCAAGGCGTTTGAAGGCTCTGAAATTGAATACTGATTTAATAACTAAGAGGGAGTGAAAATATGAAGATAATGAAAGATAAGGAAATGGCTCTTGTAAAAGAGATTTTAGCTAAGCTTGGAGCTAGCGAAGAAGATCAGGAATTAGTTGCGGAAGCTACAGTTGATGCTGATTTGAAAGGATTTACATCACACGGACTCGGAAGATTCCCACAATACCTCATTAGTATTAAAGCAGGTACAATTAACTTAGAAGATAACATTATTATTGAAAAGGAAACTCCTGCAATCGCATTGATTAACGGTAACAGCGGATTCGGACAGGCAGTATCATACAAAGCCATGCAAATCGCTATCAAAAAAGCCAAAGAAGTGGGTATTGCATGTGTTGGAGTCCATAACACCAACCACTTTGGAGTGACCGGATTTTATTCTGACTTGGCATTAAGAGAAAACTGCATCGGACTGGTCTTGGCAAACACCGACCCGGCCATAGCACCTTTAGGCGGTAAGGAGGCATTGATTGGAACAAATCCTCTTGCATTGGGAATTCCATCAGACTCATACATTACTGTTGACATGGCAACTTCCGTTACCGCTCGTGGAAAAATCATCGAATCCAAAAGAAAAGGACTTGATTTGCCTGACGGCTGGGCATTGGATGAAAACGGTAATCCTACCAATGACCCTGAAGCAGCTCTTAAAGGTTCAATCTTGCCATTTGGTGGATTTAAAGGTTATGCCTTATCCTTATTAATCGAAATCCTAACAGGACCATTAGTACAGGCAGGTTACGGTCATGGAGTGACAGGTACCGCATCACCTGATAAGGACTGTACAAAAGGGGACTTATATGTTGTAATCGACCCTTCCAAATTTGGTGACTTTGATGAGTTCAAGGCACACACCGAAGACTTCATCTCACAAGTGAGGGCTACCGGCGAAACCGTTGCAATTCCGGGAGACCTTGAAGTCAAAAGGATTGCTGAAGCAGAAGCCAATGGTGTCGCAATTGACGAAAAGTTATATGAACAATTAAAAGGAATCTGTGACGATTTAGACATTGACATAGGCTCCTACGTTGAAGAATAAATCTATTCTTCATCAATTCTTTTTTTTACAATTATCGATGACAATAAATTTCATATCGTGTTCAAATTCGAATAAATTAATTTAAAATAAATTTGAATTTAAAAACTGTAAATCACGAATGAACTTATATATTATGAAAATTAAAACTATTAATGTTATGAATATTTTAAAAAATATTTGTACACAAAATAAGATTTCTTAATAAAAGGAGGACAATAATTCATGAAATTTAAAAAATCGAATATTCTGTTAATAGTAATAGCGATATTTCTATTAATGAGCATCGGATCCGTCTGTGCTAGCGAGAATATCACCGATAATGGAGATATTGATATAGCAGATGATGGAACAAACGTTGTCCTCAGCGATACTGATGATAACGTAGCCGATGATTCAAATCAAGAAAAAACAAATACTACAATTGTAACTGAAAAAGAAAAATATGAATTTAAGCAAGATTCAAATAAGAATTTTTCAGTTTATGTTAAAGATAACAAAACAGACAATATCGATGTAAATAAAAGTGATTTAACAGTATCAAATGGAAATAAAAGTGTTTCCTTTGACTATGCCAGTTCAATCATTACAATTACAGAAGCATTGCCAGTTGGAAACTACAATTTAACAATCAACTACTTAGGTAACGAAATTTACTTCAATTCTACCAAAGTAATTGAAGTGGGCATATATGGAAACAACACAATTGAAACTGTAACAAGTGTTGTTTGCAATGGAAAAGATATTGAGATTCCAGTAACAATAAATAATGGATTAGAAAATATTACTAATTTAATTAAAGATAATTTTAATTTAACCTTAGTATACACTAATGAAACTGGAAATGTAAGTAACATGTCCATTACTGATTTCAATATCGAAAATGGAAAAATAAAATTCACTACAAATGTTGCATTCATTGCTGCAAATCTAACAATAGATTATGTCAATGCAACTGAACCAAAAACAGTTATTATTAAAATTAGTACTGAAGTACAAGCTAACGTTAGTAAAGACAAATTTGAATCCGAAGAAATTAAAAACATCAGTATCGAAATCATAGATGGTCAAGGAAATCTATTAAATATTAGTAAAAATGATTTAAAAGTCTTTGATAATGGAAACGAAATTACTAACTTTAAATATAACAATTCAAATATCACTCTTGACTTAGATGTGGGAGTGCACAATATTACTATTGTATACAAAGGTAATGTCACATACAATGAATCCAAAACTCAAGTTGTAATGAAAGTATATGGAAATCATACACTTGAAGTTCCGGAAGTTGTTGTAAGTAATGGAACTACTGTTGAAATTCCGATTAAATTAACTGACGGAGTTGATGATTTTACCAGTTTATTAAATTCATCAAACACCAATGTTACATTAAAATATAATGAAACTAATGTTACTGTAGATGTGGATTGGAATCCGGTTAAGGACACCCATAAATTTACTTTTGACCTTAACAGAATAGTTCCAACTACATTAGTGATCAACTACACTGATGAAAATGGAAAATCAATTATTAAAAATGTTGCAATAAAATTCAGCACTCAAGTTCAAATTATCCCTGAAACTGTAAATATTACTGAAGGGGAAAATGCAACATTCATCGTGACTGTTATTGGTGCAGATGGAAAGAGAATCAATATCACTAAAGAGAATTTGACTATTACAAAAAGTGTTGCAAATAATAAATTTAATGAAACCACTGGTAATTTAACATTAATAGGTTTAACAAGGGGCGTTTACGACTTAACAATTACATTCAAAGGTAATGACCTCAATAATACATCTAAAGCCAATGTTATAATTAATGTTCGTGGCGCACCTGAAATTATTACCAATGGAACTTCAATCAATGTCAATTCCACCAAAAAAGGTGAAATTCAAATTATTAATATCACCAATGGAGTGGACACACTTGATTTCACTAAAGATGATTTGAACCTTACAGTAACATATAAAGATGGAAACGAAACCAAAAACATTACAATTGAATGGAACCTTGTGAATGGAACTGTTGCATTTACTCTTGAAAATGCTAACTTCACCACTGCAAACTTAACTATTGCATACAATAAAACCACTATTAAGAACATTACCCTTAATAGAATCTATAACGTTATAATTGAAGCAGTGAACACAGTTAATGAATACCATGACGGCAACTTCACATTCAAAGTAACTGATGTGGATGATAGTACAACCTCATTAAAAGGTAAAACATTATCATTAACCTTTAAAGGAAACATTCAAACAGGTTTCTCAACAACAATTGATGAAAATAACATAGGTTCCTATAAAACAGCTAATTTATACGTTTTCGATCAAAGTGGTGGCGGATTAAGCATGAAACAACTTGAAGTTGGAAACTACACTGTTGAAATGAGTGTTTCAGGTGCTTTAAAAGCTACAAAATTAACAACAAACATTACTGTTAAAAAAGCTAATATTAAAATTGAAATCGCTCCATATAAAGAATACTATGGAAGTGACAAAAACATCACAATCACTGTAACCAACGCTAATAGTGGACTCGCAGTTCCAGGAATCATTCTTAGATTGGACATGCCACAAACCAGCGGTAAAACTTATTACCTTCAAACTAACTCAGATGGTGTAGGTAGGATATCCGCTAAAGGTTTAATTGGTGGAGACTATGATTTAACAGTAAGCAACAATGATACTAAAAATATGAATAATGCTTCTACAAAAACCACTGTAACTGTTATGAAAATCCCAGTGAAAATTGCTGCTTCAGGATTAACAGTTTATTACAACACAGGAGCTACCGCAACAATCAAAGTAACTAAAGACGGCAAACCTGTAAGTGGAATGTACTTGCTTGTAAGACTTTACACAACTTCAACCAAATACGATGATTACCTTTTCCAAACAAACAGCAAAGGACAAGTCTCATTTAGCGCTTCCTTAACTGTTGGAAAACATAAGATGATCATAAATTCTGCTGACAATAGATATGGAGCTAGTCAAGTAACCAAAACAATTACAGTCAAAAAAGCTAGTGCAAAAATCACTGCTAAAAAAGTAACCGATTACTACAAAGGTGCCAAATACTTCACTGTAAAATTGACTAACACTAAAAATAAGAAGCCAATCTATGCCGCTAAATTAAACATAAAAGTCTTTGTTTCCAAAAACAGATACTACAACTACAACGGTAACACAGGTGCTAACGGTGAAATCAGATTATCCTTAGAAACATTAAAACCTGGAACCTATAAGGTTGTCGTATCAGGTGCTGACTCAAAAGACTTCACAGCTAAAGAAGTTACATCAAAGATTGTTATTAAAAAAGCACCAGCTAAATTAACTCCTAAAAAATTAACCGCTAAAAAAGGAGCTAAAAAATACTTTAAAGTCACTGTTAAAAACAAGAAGACTAAAAAAGTAATCAAAGGAGTTAAAGTTAAAATCAAAGTATATACCGGTAAAAAAGCAAAAACTTTCACTGCTAAAACCAATGCAAAAGGTATTGCTAAAATTTTAACTAACAAATTAAAAGTTGGAAAACATAAAGTTGTTGTTGCATCCGCTGACAAGTATGTTACAGCTAAAAAAGCAAAATCAACTATTAAAATCACAAAATAAGAGAATTATATTCTCTTAACCTTTTCTTTTTTTTAAAAAAAATTATTCTTTCTTATACTTGGCGTAGAAACCATCTGTATCAGCATATATTGTATAGAAACCAAATTCTTCGGCTTTTTTTATTGATGACTTGATATACTGTCTTCCCCATGAGGTAATCGCCTTTGCACATTCGAATGAATACCATCTGAAACGTGGAAAACCATAGATACCATACATGGTATTTGCAAGTCTTTTGATTGCCTGCTGCTGTACATTCAATGCTATTTTTTCCTGAGGATCATCTGTCGCTTTCATCTCACGCTTGATTCTGAACCTTTCCTGCAGGATCTTATCAATAACAGACGGAATAAAACCCTGTGGTGATTTCTTGAACTTGATTCCGTGCTCCGGAGATATGTTGTAGTCCTCCTCATTTTCAACATCACCCAATGTCATCACATCAGGAGATATGTTCTTTGAAATGATGATGCTCGGATACAGGCTCCTGAAGTCGAATTGCACCAGGTTTTCGTGAAGTCCCTTTTCAGGTTCCCTAACGTAACCCCCTTCATTGTCTTCTGCTGATGCACGGTCTGCAAAGTTTGATCCCTGCTTATTCGGAACGACCTCCTCATCAAAGTAGGCCTGCTTTACTAAAAACCATTCTGCCTGTTGGCCTGTTGCCATACGTGAAACATCAAATAAAGGTTGACCTATTATACGTGTAAGTTCCAAGTTTAGCGGCAATGTCTGTTCCGCAATTTTTAAGGTTGACACCACATCATCCAAGGAATAATCAAAGAGATTGTCCAACTCTTCACCTCCGTTGTCCCAGAATTCAAATATTCTTTCTCCCGGAACATCGATTTTCTCCTCGCCAAAGAGCTCATAGTAAACCCTTTCCAATGTATATCTGTCAAGGGTCATGTACCTTCTCATGACAAGGTATAAGTCAACGTGAATCAATCCTTTAAATGATGCCGCATTGGCATATCCCCTTCGGATAAATTTGACATCAGATTCATCCATTCCAATATCCAAATCAACCCCCAATATCTTAGCACGGTCCTTGAGATATGGGAAGTCAAAGTTATCGGAGTTATATCCTACGATAATGTCCACATTATTCTCCTTGATTATGTTTACAAACTCCTCAATCATAGCCCTTTCAGATTCGACCTGATTTACGAAATCATCCCTGTCAGGAGAGTTTGTTTTTGTGGAGATTACCTGATTTATTCCGAAGTTGCTTGAAACCCCTATCATGATGATTTCATCCTCCTCTGAGTTGGGCATTCCATGAGGGTTTCTGACTTCAAGGTCAAAGCTCAATATTCTGAATTTTTGAGGATAGTCAGGCAACCTTTCAAGCGGCTGTGTTAATTTGATAATCTCTACGTCCTGTTTTGATGAATCCAAATCTAGAAATGAATCCAGCTTATCCCCAATTGCGGTAACTTCAGTCATAGGAATCACATCACGGTCCATCAGGTACCTTCTGTAGAATGGGATATCGAATTCCCTTATCTGGATGACTGATTCCAGATCCCTTAAGTCATCCCTTTTTTTGGCCAATTCCTGAGGATGCTTGAATGTGACCTTGATGAATTCCGATTCTATTTGGAAATCCTTCTTAATCACCCTTTCGATATTGACAACATCAATATTTTCCTCAATCTCAGCCATGCATTCCTCAACATCGTCGCTTACAACATACAGATATGGCTCGAAGGTGTCATCTATCAAAACTATGTTCTTATCGCCTTCCTTTGAAAACAATCTGATTACAGGCTTGTCTTCATAAGTTACATAATCTATATCCAGGATGACAACATTTCTCTGCATTTAATTATCCCCTATGAGGTATTCTTTTCTATAATTGTCCAAAACGGTATATGTTATTCCCAAAATCAAAGGACCTACAATGAATCCTACAATTCCATAAACAAGAGGACCTGATAAAAATCCTACCAACAGAATCAGCGGGTGTATATCAGCATAATGGCTTGATAGTGCCGGCCTTATGTACATGTCGATTGTGCTTAGGAAGAATCCAAAGAGTAAAACGATTATTGCCCTTGGATAGTTTCCAGACAGGATATCCATAAAGAACAATGCCCAGTAGATTGGCCATGGCCCGAATACAGGAATCAACTGCAGTATTCCGGTGAGCACACCCAAGAATATCCCATATGGATAGCCCAAAAGGGAATAGCCTATGGCCGCAAATATTCCGATTATGACTGATGTCAGGAAGTGTCCATAGAATATGCTTCTCAAAACGTCCTTGACTGACTCAACAGTCCTGTCAAAGAAGTCCTTGGAATCGTCAGGGACAAATGACTTTATGAACTCCAGGCACTTGTCTCCATCACGGACAAAGTAGAACACTGAACATACCAGTATGAACAGATCCAGTGTGACATTCATCAGGCTGCTTGCAAATTTGACCAGATAATTTAGAACATAGGTCCCTATTTCGCGAGCTGAAGAATAAATGGATGCAGAAATTGAATTTATGTCCAAACCACCAGGTATATACTGGGATAAGGATGAGATTGCCGCATTTACTCCCGCATCAGAATTAGTGGCTAAAAAACCAGTCAGTATGCCTGTGACTTCCATGACTATATAGGCGATTAAAAGTATCAACGGTATCAGAATGACTACCATTGCAAGTAAAATAGAAATTGAAGGGAATTTTAATTTTGATTGGATTTTACGTGCAACCGGGCGGACTCCATAAGCCAGTATTGCGCCCAAGATTATCATGTTCAAAACGGGAAAGACTATCATCAGTGAAACAACCAGCAAAAACAGTATCAGCAGCACTGGTGGAGTCAAATATTCCTTAATGTCAATTCCCATCTTAACAGTCCCCCATTAGTATTTAACGCCTGAAGCGTCTCTTCTGTATTTTGCAAATTCAGTGATCTGATTTATCTTGTCATTTTCAAAAACCGGACCTTCCACACAGATTCTCCATCCTTCGCTGTCGACACAACACTGACCACACACTCCCAGGGCACATTTCATGTATCTCTCAAGGGAATATTGGCCCGGTATTTCGGATGCTTCAAGAATCTCGAAGATTCCTTTCATCATTATCTCAGGTCCGCACACAAATGCATAATCGTAGGTCGCATCTTCAAGCAAATCCTCAAGGCAATTTGTTGCAAATCCTTCAAATCCAAAACTTCCATCATCTGTGCAAGGATAAACATTGACCCCAATATCCTTCAATGAATCCAAGAACAATAACTCATCCTTGGTTTGGGCGGCTGAAATGACGCTGACATCATTATCTTTAGCCAAATAGCTGGCAATGGCATTTACAGGGGCCATACCGACTCCACCACCTATTGCGATTATCCTTTTGCCCTTGAATGAGTTGTCGAAACCGTGACCGTAACTGCCCCTAACACCAATCTGGCTTCCAACTTCCAAATCGTGCAATTGTGATGTGAACTCCCCGATATTCTTAACGGTGATTGCCAGTTCATTGTCGTTAATCTGTGAAATGGACATCGGTTTTTCATTATTGAAGTTCCAAATCATCAGGAACTCACCTGGATTAGGACGTCCAAGCTTTTCAAAATCCCAATTGAACTTGAAGGTCTTAATGGTAGGAGTCTCCTCAATGATTTCAGTGATTTCAACTATTTTAGGTTCATTAATCATGTGCTATCCCCACCATTTCATCAATTGAGTTATAACCTTTCTCGGCCATGAACTTCTCCAATCCTTCATTGATCTTGGCGAATACATCTACTCCCTCATCCATGATTGCGGTACCAATCTGCACTGCGCGTGCACCTGCAAATATGAACTCCACAACATCCTCAAAGGTATATATTCCCCCAACACCAATCAATGGAATGTCCACCGCCTCGTAAACTGAATAAACGTTACGCACTGCAATCGGCTTTATGGCCCTTCCGCTCATTCCACCGAACTTGTTTGACAAAACAGGTTTTGCAACATCAATATTGATTTTCATGCCCGGACCTAAAGTGTTTATTAAGGACAGGCAATCCGCACCTGCGTCCTCACATGTCTTGGCTATTTCAGTAATGTCTGTGACATTAGGAGTCAATTTGGCTATAATCGGAACATCACTTGCATCAGCTGAAGCTGAGACAATGGTATGTGACAGGTCACAGCTTTGACCGATGGATGCCCCATAACCATCCATTGCATGAGGACAGGAGATGTTCAGCTCAATCATGTCGACATATTCCTGAACTTCCTCAACCAATTTGGAAAATTCATCAGGTGTTGCGCCATAGATTGAGGCGATTACCACATTGTCTTCCCTTTCAATTTTCTTCAGTTCCTCTTTGAAGTTTTCAACACCTGGATTTGAAAGGCCGATTGCATTGATTATGCCTCCTTCAACAGCCACTGTTGTCGGGTTGACATATCCAGGATGAGGATTAAGTGAAAATGATTTGGACACAACCCCTCCGGCACCGGATTTTAAAATCCAATTCATTGATGAGGCATTGCTTCCCATTATTCCCGCAGCCAACATCAATGGATTTTGAAATTCCACTCCGCAAATATTTGTTTTCAACATAATATCAACTTTGTAATTAATTATTTAATTAGTTTTTGTAAATTTATCAATAATCTCTTGATATTTTTCATTTTGCAATTTTAAACTGATTATATTGGTCTTGTTTGATTTTACTGTCTCTTCATTTGATTTTATCAAATTGGCAATTTGCTCATCCTGCTTTTGAATGATAGCGTCCTTTTGGGCAAGCAAATCCTCATATGTTTTAGAGATTTTTTTGAGCTGGACATCAAGATTCTCGGTATTCCTGCCTAACTGCTCCTTATAGTCATCAATCAGGGCCCTCAAGTACTTTACCTGGTCATGCTTGTCCTCGATGATGGCTTCCTTTTCCCTGATTTTTTCCTGCAAATCGTCAAGCTCATTGATTCTTGCCTTGTCATAATCGATTTTGGTGTCGAGCTTGTCCTCCAAATTCTTTTTCTCATATTTTAATTTGGTGGAATACAATTTCAGCTTGTTGATCTGCTCGTTTTTTTCCTGAAGCTCCATATTGAGCTCATCGATTTCTGCATTCTTAAGTTCCAACTCATATCTTAAATCATCCAAACTCTCTTTTGACATACAGTTAATAGTTTAAATTTCATGATAAAAATAGTTTAAAGATATCTTAAAAATTTTGTAAAAAAAAGTTTTTAAAGGAATAGAGCCAGAATCGAATGATTCCAACCCCATTAATTCAATATATTTCACATGTATTGATTAAATTAAATATATGCTAAAAATCATATATATAATTTCCTCTGATATAAATGCAGGAAGGACGCCACTAGAGAGAAAATACCAAAACTCGTTCCTTTGCATTCAACAACCAATTACCGCCCTAGAAATCATTCATTTAAAAATCATGATAATGATTTTGATGATTTCCAAAGTTAATTCTAAAATAATTTTCCAGTCTTTTTTCATCAAATCACATGTGAAATTAATTGAGATATTTTAAGTTTAAGTGGCTAAAACCTACAATATCTGTATTAAATAACGAAATATATGAATTAAACAGTTAAAAAATCTTAAATATTTATTTAAACATGTTAAATTGCGTTAAAATATAAAAATTGCATCAAATATGAAAATTTTTAAAATATTGAAAATGCTTATTAAAAATAAAATAGATAATTAACCTTATGGAATGCTATATTACTTATTGCGTTAAGGGATTTCTAGCCTTTAACAGTGAAAACGAATTGATTTCAGAAAAGTTATTTCCGGAAGATGAAATACTTAACAGATTGGCCGATATCGATGATAAAAAAATCGTGCCTGAAGAAACGGAAATAATCGATGAAGTTTCCAATGACTATGATGAAATCATTATCGAATCCAACAAAAGAAGGTCAGATTACGGCAATGAAAAAGTCAACATCAAAACTCCAAATCCTGCCGGAGAATATCTGAGAAGCAATTATGAGGAATTCGGATTGGACAGTGAGGAAATAACCGAAATCTACAGAAATCTGGCGATTTACAGAATCAAGAAGGAATCCTCCTCTGAAGACAAACACCTGATTCAGGCAATCAATACCATCGATGAGATTGATGAAAGCATTTCCAAACAAATTGAAAGAATCCGTGAATGGTATGCATTGTATTTCCCGGAAATGGAAGTCATCAGAAACAATGAGACCTACATCAGACTTATATCAGAAAACAAAAGCAAGGATGAAATCATAAAGGCAAAGCCTGAAGCATTCCCGGACGACATGATTGACTTGGAGGAAGACATAAATCCGAAAGACATAGAAATAATGAACAATTATGCAAATTCAATCTATGAGATGCAGCAGACAAGAAAGAATCTTGAGGAATATGTTGACTTTAAAATGCAGGACATAGCACCTAACTTGAGACTACTGGTCGGATCATCTCTTGGAGCCAAGCTGATTTCACATGCCGGAGGGCTTAAGAGGCTTGCTGTCTACCCATCAAGCACCGTCCAGATAATGGGAGCTGAAAAGGCACTGTTCAGACACCTGAAAAGTGGAGACCGTCCACCAAAATACGGTTTGATATATCAGCACCCACAGGTTCGCGGAGCAAAATGGTGGAACCGTGGAAAAATTGCCAGAATGCTTGCAGGAATGATATCACATGCCGCAAGACGAGATGTATTTACTAAGACATTCGATGAAAATGCCTTTGATGAATTTATCAAAAAAGCTGAAGAAATCGAAAAGAATAATCCTTTTCCAACCAAAACCACTAAAAAACGAAATGAAGAAAGGTCAAAAGGCAAAAACAAGAAGAGAAAAGGTAAAAAGAAAAGGAAGAGGAGATAATCATGAAAGTTTATTTTAAAGACGGGAACGTTGCAACCAAAAATTTGACTCCAGGAATATCAGTCTATGGAGAAGAATTGATCCAGGAAGATGTGGAATATAGAATCTGGAATCCTAGACGTTCAAAATTGGCTGCGGCACTCTTAAATGGATTGGAAAATCTGGACCTCCAGGAGACTTCAAAAGTCCTATACCTTGGTGCATCAACCGGAACAACAGTTTCACATATTTCAGACATTGTGATTGACGGAAGGGTTTATGCTGTCGAATTTTCACCAACCACAGCAAAAAAACTGGTTCAGCTTTCACGCCAGAGGCCTAACATCGCTCCGATTTTAGGAGATGCGACAAAACCTAAAGGATATCTGAACATCACTGAAAAGACAGACCTGGTATACTGCGATGTTGCCCAACCTACACAGACAGAACTTTTCATGAGAAACATGAATCTCTTTTCCACCGATGACGGCGTCGGCCTTTTAATGATTAAGGCCAGAAGCATTGACGTTGTTCAAAAGCCTAAAAAGATTTTCAAGGAACAAGAGAAAAAATTGAAAGAGAAAGGCTTTAAGATTATTGAAAAAGTGAAGCTGGAACCTTACGAAAAGGACCATATTGCACTACTAGTGGAGAAAAATTTTTAAAAAAAAATGGGAATTTGAAAAATCCCATTTATCCTAATTTTTGATAGTTATTACCGTACTGTTTAAACCTAAAACCCTTGAATAATCAATTTTATCCGCAATTTTATTTAAAACAGAAATATTGTCAAATTCAAGATGTTCATTTTCAACAACAGGATTGAATTCGACACCAGTGTCCTTAACGGAAATCAGAATGTTCTCCTCATTATCCCGAACGATAACATCTATTGTGTCAACGTTTTCATTGGTGTTGATGATGTTTACAAGCATTTCCTCAATGGCCAGACTCACTAAAGCCGCTGACTTGTTGCCGCTTAGGTAATCCTGAACATCATGGGCCAGATTAACCGCCTCTTCAACATCCCCGGAAATGGTATGCTCAAACACTTTATCATCATTGTGCTTATTGATGAAAAATCCTGCGTATTCACCATTGGTCTTTTTATTAATGTATCTTGAATAACCGAAGATGAACAGTATTGTCAGTGCCTCAGCTATTGCAAATGAAATCCAAATACCGTTTCCGCCGATTGCATAGGAAAGTATGAAAGCGGCAGAGATTGGCAAGACAAAACCTTCAAGCAATGAAATGATAGTGGATAACTGATTCTTTTGAATTGCCTGGGAATAAAACGTATATAGGAATGTGATTGCAGTTCCGACATAGCTTATTGCAAATATCCTTAATGCATTCAATACAACAGGAACATCAGCCGGATTTTTGACGCTATACAGGAACAATAACGCTTGAGGATAAACAATGAATAAAACGGATAGCGCCAAACTTGAAGCCAGAACAATCTTTAAAGATCTTTTCACGACATAATTAACGCCTGAATAGTCCTCCTCCTTAAAGTAAACGGACACTATTGGAGACATTGTCTGTGCAGTTCCAATCAGGAAAATGTACAATATGAATAAGCTGTTATAACAGATACCGAATGCAACAACACCTGATTTTCCGACATAAATACCAACCAAAAAGTTTATGACAAGCAATTTTAATGTTAAATACAATTGAGTTGATGCGGATGAAAATCCTGAAGTCGCAATTTTCTTAAAGAAATTGAAGAATGAATTCACTTTCAACTTAATGAATTCCAAAGTGCGTTCTTTCTTAAGGAAATAATATGAAATTAAAACGGATCCAACAATGTACCCTGTTGAGGTAGCCAATGCGGCACCTGAAAGTCCCATACCAAAAAACTTGATATAAATTACATCAAAACAGATATTGACAATGTTTGCAATCAATATTGCTCTGAAAGGCAATGCAGGAATACCGTCAGCCCTTATGAAATAAGACAAGCTCATCATATAACATAAGAAAGGCATTCCTATTATCAATGCTACGAAATAACTGCTGACATCCGCAGTCAATTCCGGCTGGGACATGCATAAGAAATGTGCAATATTGCCCGAAAACAACAATCCAAAGAGGGTAATCAATAATCCAATCGATACGAGTGAAATGATTGATACCGAAAAGTAGCCATTACTTTTTTCATCGTCAAATTCCGCTTTTGAAACTGAACAAAGTACACTGCCCCCCAATCCAATCATCCAGTAGATAAGATTGACAAAAGTGATTACCGGAGCGACAATCTGAATCGGTGCAAGATTGCTTGCACCAATCAAGAAACTTACCATCAGTCCATCTACAAACAGACAGATATTGCCCGCCATTGATGTGAATAATGTAGGGAAGAAAAATTCCCCAAATTTACTTCGCAATAATTTATAATTTCTCTCATACATCGTCTTAACCTCTATAGACTAAAGAAGTCCAAATCATCCAGATATTTTATGAAATTATAGATGTAGTCTTCAGATATGAATGGCCATTTAATGCCCAAACGATAAAGCGCCTGAATAGTGAATGTATTGTCAACAGGCATCCAAATCTTTTTGACCTTTCCGGAACCTATTGAAGTGATAAGGCCTGACACACCTTCCTGTTTTGATTTATCTGCAAGCGCTTCATCTAAAGCATTTTCATAATCGTCATCCTCAGCAGGTTCAATATCCAATCCTAAAGGTTTGATAATGTCGATTATGTCTCCAAAGGAAACGCTGTGATAATCGTATGGATGGAAAACTGTACATTCTTTAGGAGTCTTTGAAAGACCTAAAATTGCTTTTGCAGTCACATCAATCGGTGAAAATTCAACATTATTCATTAGCATTGAATATGGCATTTTTCCAATTGTTACGAATGCCTTTAAACGATTGATGAAACCATTTGATTCAAAGTTGATTTGGAATTCACTGTCAGAGCTTCTTGCCATCAGGTTTCCAACCCTCATGATTTTAACGTCCAAATCGTCATTGACGGCAGCTTCTAGAACCGCACGTTCTGCCAAGAATTTGGAATTGAGATATTGATTGTCAACAGCCTGACCAATGAACAAATCATTTTCCGTGAATTTGACATCAACCGGAGGATAATTGTTTATACTTTCACCGGCAATACTGTATGTGGAAACCTGGACGTATTTTGCATCTTTCATCTTTGCAAATTTAAGTCCGTTTATTACACCACCAAGGTTAATGTCTTCAATATCTGTTCCGGATGAGAAGTGCTTAACGTTGGCAGCACAGTTAACTATGGTATCGATTTTCTCATTTATAAGATTTTCAAAGTCTTCAAAGTTAGTGATGTCCCCTTCAATGACATGCAATCTTTCTGCGAATACCTCTTCATATTCATCGGAGAAGTAATAGAACAGTAGAGATCTCAATCTTTCTTCACCGCTCAATACCTTATTGGCCCTGATGAAACAGTAAACGTCCCCTGTTTCATTATCAAGTATTTCACGAAGCACGTGTATTCCTAAAAATCCTGTTGCACCGGTAAGCAGAATATTGCCTAAGCTATCCTGAATTCCACCATCAAGTATTGTTTCAAGATTGTTTTTCTTGAGCAGATCATTGATTTGTGAATAGTCATAGGATAATTCCTCTTTTTTGTCCATTGTTTCATCAGAGAGGATAAATTCTGACAATGCCCTTGGAGTCGGATTTGAGAAAACATCACCATAACTTAAATTATAGTTTCTGTTTAAAGCTTCCATAGTGATTTTAGTAACTAAAAGTGAAGTTCCACCGATTTCAAAGAAATTGTCAGTGACACTTACTTCGTCAAGTCCCAGGATTTCAGCAAACAGGTTTGCAAAGAATGCTTCAATGTCGTTTTCAGGAGCAACATATTCAGTGATTAAAACCGGTTCAGGCAAGTTTCTCAGGTCTGTTTTTCCGTTTGCGGTTTGAGGCATTTCATCAAGCTCCATGTAGACTGTTGGAACCATGTAATATACCAATTTTTCACCAAGGGATGCTTTCAGCTCGTCAATATCAATGGAATAACCATTTTCTTCACGATTTTCATCCTTATATTCATCATGAACTGTGAAATATGCACACAGATGATCGTTGCCCTTGATTTTTTTAACAACAACCGCAACAGATTTGATTCCAGGGAATTTTGAAAGGCCCACTTCAATCTCGCCTATTTCAATTCTCAAACCTCTGAGCTTGATTTGGTTGTCCATTCTTCCGAATACATAATAGTCCCCGTCTTCAGTGACTTTGACAAAGTCTCCGGAATGATAGAATCTGACACCATTAATAATCTCATATGCTTTGGCATTATTTTCCGGACGGTTCAGATATTCTCTTGAAACACCTTTTCCCGCAATGAATAGCTCACCAATGACATTTGGAGGTAAAGGATTGGAATCGAAATCCATAACCATCTCATGCACATTGAACAGTGCCTTACCTATATGGATGTCTGAACTTTCAAGCAATTGACCGTTACAGTAGACGGTTGTTTCAGTCGGACCATACATGTTAAAGATTTTTCCGTTGGAGTTTTCGCTGAGCAATTCATATAATCTTGCTGAGAACGGCTCTCCCGCATGAATATAAACTTTAAATCCGTACATTGTTTCCTGCATCGCTTCAATTTCCAGATATTGTAGAATACGTGAAGGTGTAGCAACGTAGACATTCGCTCCGGACCTGTGGATTAAATCCATCATTTCAATAGGGTCCTTGTATTCGGTATCATTTGCAAATACCATTGGAACTCCATTCAACAGAGATCCCATCAGTTCCTGCTGGAATACGTCGAAAGCTACAGTTGTAGTGGACAATACCTTGTAATCCTCTTTTTCAAGATTGTGGACCAGTTCATATGTACAGACATTTCTAGGGTCAGGATAAACAAAGTTTGCAATGTTTCCATGCTCCAATATTACTCCTTTTGGAAGTCCTGTGGAACCTGAAGTGTAAATGAGATATGCCATATTGTTTGCATGCACATCAGGGTCAGGGTTGGAAGTGTCCTCTTCCTTAAGAAGTTCATTGACATCCAGCAAATTATCGCTATATTGGGACAAGTCTATGCCTTTTTTCTCAATGACATCATCCACAATGATGTATTTTGATTCACTGTCTGTTAGAACATGCTCAATTCTTTCTGAAGGATATTCAGAGTCAACCGGAATGAAAGCTGCACCTGCCTTTAGAATACCGAATGCAGATGCAATCACATTACTGTTTCTGTTCAGTATGAACATTATCCTATCTTCAGGACCGACTCCTTTCTTGATGAGACTGTGAGCAATCCTATTAGCCTTTTCGTTTAGCTCCACATAAGTGAACTCGCCGTCATCCGCATATAAGATGACCCTGTCCGGATGCAATTCGACCTGATTTTCAAATATCTTATTCAGCCTGTCTTCAGGAATATCATCATATTCCAAATCATCGACGCCCCAATCATCATTTTCAATGATTGAAATGTCCTTCATGAGTGTATTTCCGTTGAATGTCATGAATTTGTTTAAGACTATTCTGATACAGTCAAGGAAAGTGTTAATCAATGTTTCAGAGTATAGCTGATCGTTGTATTCACAGAATATCCTGTATTGGCCATCCACTTCAACCACATTTATGTTAATCTTGAATTTCAGACCTTCATAGTCAAGGGATTGCCTTTCAACATTCATTCCGCCGATTTCAATGTCTTCGATGATTTTTCCGTGATATGCGTATAATATTTCAGGAGCGATGTCGAATTTATTTGAAATTTCGGTTAGAGGATATGATGAATATGCCAGTACATTCAGCCATTCCCCATTAATGTACTCCAGATATTCATTAAGACTTGAATCTGAATTTAATTTCAATGCCAACGGCAATGTCTTAACCATCATGGCCAATGTTTTTTGCTGATTTGGATTGAATCTGCCGTTAGTGATTGTTGCAATCAATATATCTCTGTTGTAAACGAATTTGTTTAAAACAAATGAAGTTGCAGCAAGGAACAGATTATTCTGACTGAGGTTTGATTTCTTACAGAACTCGTCAATAGTTTCCTTATCAAGGAAAACATCCCTCATTGCAGCATTGCCCTCGGATTCATCACCGTTGATGTCCTGGGCAATCAGTGTTGCGTCATCAAATTCCTGAACCTTATGGGCGAAGAACAATTCAGCTTCCTTATATAATGAGGACTGTTCCGTTTTAATTTCATTTAAGGAATACTCGAATCCGTCAAGTTCTTCAAGCTCATAATCCTTTCCATCGTAGATTTTTGAGATTTCATCAAATAAAATGTTTAGGGAAGTCCCATCCACAATGATATGGTGGAAATCGGCAAGCAGCATTGAGTTTCCGACTATCTTGAATCTGAACAGTGGTCCCTCATCAAGTTTGAAAGGCTTTACAAATTCATCAATATTGGCTTCATCAACAACCTCAATCAAGTCATCGACTTTTAGGCCGTCCCTTCTTTGCTGATAAACCTCACCATTTTCCATTACCATTATTGTTTTTAGATAAGGGTGATTTTCAATGGCGGTTATGATTGCTGACTTGAGCTTATCCACATCAATGCCTTCACTGAATTCCATTTTCTTTGGAAGGTTGTAGGCAGTGTTATCAGGATCTTTGATGCAGTCAAAGTAAACTCCAAGCTGATTTGAAGTTAACGGATAGAATTCCTGAACATCGGATTCTTCATCATCAACTATTTTAATTTCAGATGCAATCTTTTCTATTGTTTTATATTTCAATATTTCAGTAACGTTCAGCTGTGCATTCATTTTATTATAAATTGCTGAAGTTAATTTGATTACAGACAGGGAAGTGAGTCCTATATTGAACAAATCAGTGTTTACACCGAATTCATCGACTCCCAAAATATCAGAGACTATATCAAATAGCTCTTTTTCAATATCAGTTCTTGGTTTTATGAATTCATCAATGTCAATTTCTGGATCAGGTAAATTTTTAAAGTCTGTTTTTCCATTAGGAGTTTTAGGGAATGATTCAAGCTGTGTGAAATATGACGGAACCATATATTCAGGCAAGGAATCAATCAGACACTGTCTCATGTCCTCAATGTCAATATCACAGGATGCTGTGAAATAAGCGCATAAGTGTTCCACGTTGTTGAGTTTTTTAACAACAACCTTTGAAAGGGAGACATTTTCATAATTTGCAATTGCACCCTCAATTTCAGACAACTCTATCCTCAATCCTCTGAGTTTGATTTGAGTGTCGTTACGTCCTGAAACATACAACTCTCCATGGACATCTTTTTTACCCAAATCCCCTGTATTATAATATGGAATATCATTTAATGTTAAAAAGACCTTTTCAGTTTGTTCAGGGTTGTTCAGGTATCCTCTTGCAATTCCAGCTCCACCAACATAAATTTCACCAGTCACATAAGCAGGCAGCTGATTTCCATCAATATCCATTATCTTATCAACTACATTCAGCATTTCCCATCCTGCAGTAACCTCATTGGAGTCTATTAACTTATAATGTGAAGCGATTGTCACTTCTGTTGGCCCATATGAATTATAGATGTCTGCATTTGTGTATTTTGATAATCTGTCATATAATACTGGAGGGAATCCTTCACCACCGACAATAATCACATTGCACTTTCCGACAACATCCTGAATTTCTTCAAGCTGCAGGTATTCGAGCAATCTGGTTGGTGTGGAACCGAATCCTTCTGCATCAGTTGCCTTGAACAATCCGACCAATTCCAAAGGATCAACGGCCTGTTCATCATTTGCAAACACTACAGGCAATCCGTTTAGAATTGTACCGAATATTTCCCTTAAGAATACGATAAATGAAACTGTAGAAATTGATATGAACTTATTGCACTTGTGGTTCAATTCGTAAATCGGAACGTTCTCCTCAACATTCGCCACATAGTTTGTGATTCCCCTGTGAGTAATCATGACCCCCTTAGGTTTTCCGGTTGATCCTGAAGTGTAAATTAAGAAACATAAATTATCCGGAGTCAAAACAACATCAGGATTTGAATCATCATCCCCCATCAGCAATTCATCAACATCAATTCTGTTTTCGCCATTATAGTCTATTTCTGAAGATGTTATAACAAATTTGGAATCACTATCCTCCAGAATCTGGTTGATTCTGTTTTTCGGATAATTCGGATCGATTGGAATGAATGCCGCTCCCGCTTTGACGATACCCAAAACAGCTGCAATCAAATCGCTGTTCCTTCTCATCATGAACATTACTCTGTCTTCGATGTCGACTCCCCTTTTGATTAAACCGTTAGCTATCTTATTTGCTTTTCTGTTTAATTCATCATAGGTGAGTTCACCATCCTCAGCATAAAGTATTGTTTTTTGAGGATTTTCAGCCGCAATATTTTCAAATACCTTATTTACGATTCCCTCATTTGCAAGATTGATTTCAAAGCCTTCATCAAGTTCAATTTCACGCCTTATGGAAATGTCCTTAAGCAATTCATCAGGAGAAGAGAACCTGTCAAACAGAACATCCATTGAATCCAAGAATGTTTCCATTAATTCTTTTGAGTAGAATGATTCATCGTAACTGATGTTGATATTTCCGCTTTCAAAATTGAATACCAATTTGTAATCCTTTTTATCGTATTCGTCCACCACGAACAGTACTTCACTTTCAAAGTTCAATTTTTTGTTGTTCAAGAGAGGGTAGCTCTTATATTCCCTGAAAGATTTTTTGAAGTCATCGAAGTATTGTTGAACGGTCATGTCTGTATTGAAGTGATATCCTGCAGCAACACGGTCATATGCAATTAGGATATCCTTTGAAAATGAGAATTTGGTCAGGTTATATAAAAATGTTGCAAGCAGGAATTTTTCTTTTGACAAGCGGTATTCTCCGGACAGATACTTTAACTTTTCAATGTCAATTGGCTTGGATATTTTTACGAATCTCTCTTTGTCCCCGCTTACATCCGGAGAAATTGTGGTTGGATTGTCAAATGAATTAATTAAGTTGCTGTAATAATTTTCCGCCTTGAAAAATTCGACTTCATTTACCTTGTATTCGCTGCATTTCTTGGTGGAATCTTCCATTACCTGCCTTAGCAAATCTCTCAGACCGTCTGCAATGAATTCAATTTCCCTTTTGCTGAAACATGCCTTGTCATACTCTATAAATATGGATTGCAAACCGTCTTTATCGGAATAATTCTTGTTTATTCTGAAGTGAAGCGGAAATTTAATGTCCTTCTGGAAACTTAAGAATTTTGAATCATAATCTGTGGAATTGGATACGATTGAAAACATTGAAATGCAATCCGGATCGATACCCATGTTTCTCAAATCTGTTGTGTATTCACTGAATTGCAATTTTGCATGGCTCAAACCTTCCTTTAAAACGCTTTTTGAATAGGCGAGCAGCTCATCGAATGATAAATCCTCATCGTAGGCCAGTCTTAAAGGAATTGTATTAACGAACATTCCTAAGGCGTCATCCTGATTGAAGTACCTTCCATGAACGGAAGTGTTCAATACCATGTCCTTAAATGAATCATTGCCTTTTTTAGATTTTGAAAGGTATAAAAAATTAAGTGCCAATGAGATGATGAATGGAGAATACTCGAAATCAGGAATTTGATCGAAAAACAGCTCGAAAAATCCGAATTCGGAATCATCAAATGAATACCAATCCTGAGTGTAACCTTTTAAGGCATCCAGCCAGTATTCCTTGTCGGCTTTTGCATCATCGGAATTGAGATAATCCAACTCGTCTTCAACATATGATTCATATGAATAATCAATCGGAACATATTCCTCATCATCTTTAATGCAGGCCATATACCTGTCAATTTCACGGGGAACTATTGAGTAAAGTGATGTTCCGTCAAGCAAAATATGTTGCACGACACCAATAAGCACTGTAGACCCTTCTGTTTTTAAAACGGCCCATTTATATAATGGGGAGTCGAAAACATCATCAAACGGATTATCAAGATAATCTTTTATGAAATCATCAAGGTTTTCATCTGAAACGTCAAATGAATCAACAACAACATCATTATCAGCAAAATATTGTTTGAATTCCCCATTTTCATCATGCTTAATTTGTAAATTCAGATATTCCCTGGAAATACACTCTATAGCTGATTTTACATTTTCAAAATCATCCAAATCATAATTCTTTCTAAATGCAAGATAAAAAGAATCATTATGAGGATTTTCTATCTCAGAAAACAGCAACATTTTCTGAGCCGAAGACAAGCTAAACAAATCCATATCATTCACCACATCCTTTATTCATCAAATTTATTTAATCATTACTTTATTAACAATACTTCAAATATACTCAATGAGAGGAAACGACCATGATTTACATCATCCAAACAATAGAATTTATGGCATTCGCCATGATTCAAATTCTAAATGATATTCATAATATCATCCACCCATTAAACTATTTATAAATATCTTTTTATTATCTATTAAATTTATGGAATTAATGCCATTTTTATATTGTTCTTCACAAGAAGCATAAATGAAAATCAAGAACTCAAACACCAAAACCGTCAAATAACACATCTATACCATAACCCTAAAACTCATTTCACCAAAGCAAATATTATGTAGGGATCAAGCAATCTAAGGAACGTCATAGCAATAATGATGAAAAAAAATAAAAGCAAAGATGAAATCCCCTAAATAAAGCTTCAGGTTTTTTTAAAATTTCAAGCAAATGAAAAAAACAAACGACTGTAAAGATATCGGCGAAAGGCATGACTCTGATAGCGGAATAGATATCAACACCTTAAAAATTACAACTCTAAAAACATTCCCAACAAACATCAAATAAAATGTATAACCATTGGTTTTTAAACAAGGCACAACAAAACCAGAAGCACATGAAATTCCAAATCGAAATTCGGACAATATTCAAGGAAAACAGATAATAAATTTTTTAAAACTAATCCAAACCCAAAACACACCAGTACTAAAAAGGCAATAATGCAATGTCAATGCAAGAAAAATTTTTAAAAAAAATCACCAAATTTTTGGGTGATAATTAACCAGAAAATAGCTCTCTGGAAATTAAAAAATTACTACAAAATACTCAAAAAAGTATTACTTAGATACCTTTTTATACTAGAAAATAAAATATTATATATGCTAATGCAAATAAAATAAAAGTTCATTGAAACGGCCTTTAGGTTGATTCACTCTATTAATCACTCCATTTAACTCATTCCTAAAGGCATGAACTTATTTTTTAAAAAAACTTATTTTAAAAAGACTTTTTTTTCAAAACCTATTTAGTGTATTTTAATCTAAAAAGTATTACTCAAAAATGCCCATAATCGACAGCAGATTTATGTTCTTATTCTAAAAAATGAATGTTGAAAATACCATCGTGAAAACTAACATTACCATAAAAATATAATTGCAATTTGAAAACCATATTGATTTAAAATTATATGTATGAAATAAAAGATTTTGAAAAGACTTTAGTTTCAGCTAACAAATTATGAATCTATGAAAAACAGGTCTGGAAATAACTTCAAGAATATTAAATAGATGATGAACTAAAAAAGTTGTTAATCCATTAACCATCAAATAATTAAAAGGAAATTAAAAATAAGGTAATGTATTTTAAAAAATTATAAAAGATAATTGGTGCATATAGATTAAGCTACACCTTTTTGGAAATTACATCAAAAATCTCTTTGGCAATCTCCCTTTTTGAAGCCAACGGCACGACCAACACATCCTCATCAACAATCAGAACCTCATTGTTGTCGGATCCGAATTGACAGCAATCCCTGGAAATGTCATTGGCAACAACCAAGTCGGTGCCGGCATCGGAAATCTGCTTTCGGGCACACTCGATAATCTCATCCCTTGAGATGTTGAACTCCGCCTTGAATCCAACCAGAAAAATATCAGGATTCACCTTCTTAATCTGACGAATTATTTTAGTTGCCGGTTTCAAATCTAAAAACAGAGAATTTGATGAATCAATCTTCTTATCGGACTTCCGATTAAATTCAAAATCGGAAACCGCAGCAGTGGAAATGAAAATGTCATAAGAAGGAATCAGCTTTAAAACCACATCATTCATTTCCTTGCCTGTCTCAACATGAATGACATCAAAAACAGAAGGAATCTCTACACTGACATTAGCCACAACCAATGTCAAATCCGCTCCACGGATATAAGCCTCACGTGCAAGAGCCAATCCCATTTTACCGGAGGACTTATTGGTAATTCCCCTTACAGAATCAATAGGCTCATAAGTTCCTCCGAGACTTATAAGAATCTTCTTACCTTTAATCATGCTAATCTTCTTTATTTAAGTTAATTACCCTCAATGATTCAAGAACAATGTCCTCTTTTGATGGGAACTTGGCTTTTCCTTCATCCATTCTCGGCTTGATGAATGTTGCGGTTCCCTCATCTTTAATCTTTTCAATGTTTTCCTTGATCGCCCTATACATTGAGTCATGCATTGATGGCACAAAGATGATTGGAGTGTCATGTCCTTGAGCGGTGATTAAAAGGGTTGAGATAGGATTGTCCGCAATCTTATGGGCGAATTTGGAAATTGTGTTTGCAGTAGCCGGCGCAACCAAAATCAAATCCTCCTGGGAATATCTGACATGCTCGATTTTGCCCGTCAGTTTGGTCACGACCTCATTGCCTGTTGCAAATTCCATGGCATTCGGACTGATTATCTCACATGCGGACTCGCTCATGAAACATTTGACTTCCATGCCTTCTCTTCTAAGCTCTCGTGCTAACTTAATGGATTCTGTAGCTGCAATGCTACCTGTAACACATAATATTATCATGAAACACACCTATAAAAAAAATAAATTTATGTGATTTGAATATCTGAAATGATATAATCAAACACATATAAGTTAGATTCAAATTGATCCAATGGTGCACTGTACATAATCACATACGCTTGACCGCCCTTTTCAAACCAAACGGCCTTATGCTCCCTTTCGAGACCATTGTCGTTGGAAGTGTAGATGTACTCCAAGGCAGGTTTGCCGGCAATCATTGAATCTCCAGAGGAGATTAGTTTGAATGAGGAATCATACTGCATTTGCCTGTAGGTATTGTTAATAAATGTATAGAAGTCCATGGTAAGCGGTTGCTTCTCAAAATTGATATTTACCTGACTGACACCAGCGGCATCTATTGAATCCAGTTTTGAAATTGCCATGATTGAATAATTTGAAGTAGCTTCAGAATAACCCCAATTGGAAGGATATGTAATAGACAATCCCCCTTTTGACAATGTCTCAATGGTTGTGCCATTATTGGAATTGCTTTCTGCACTAACTCCAACAGTTATAAACATCAAACATATTATAAAGATAAATGCAATTATACTTCCTTTCAATATTTTATTTTTCATAAGAACACCTTACAATTAATATTAACCTTCATCGGACCCTGAATCTGAGCCTCCACCTGAATCGGAACCGCCACCACCAGAGTCTGAGCCTCCACCTGAATCGGAACTACCTCCGCCTGAATCGGAACCGCCACCACCAGAGTCTGAGCCTCCTCCAGAATCTGAGTGGGAAGGAGTGGAATCAGTCTCCACTGTAGTTGTGGTCGTTGTAGTGGTTTCAACATCAGGTTTGTCGTCATTATCATCATTAGTTTTGGTGTAATTTGAAGTACTATTGGTTTTGGTCACATTGTTAGGTATGACTGAATGAATTTCAGGGAACGCTGTATCTTGAACGATACCTACTGGAGTTGTGTCCGTACCTGTCTGGAAATCGAAATTTAATACTCCATAAGCCACACCAGCCGTAAAGGCTATGACCAATACTAAAATCGCAAGTAGTCTAAATGTACTTCCATCTGATGACTTTTTCTTCTGGTTATATTTAGCATCATCTTTTTTAGGATTAATAATATATTTTTGAACTAAATCTTGTTCTTGTCTTTTCTTATCTGCTGCAGGTCTCTTGCTCCTCCTCTTATTGCCTTTAGGAGCGCTTGGTTTACCTTGCATAGATCTAATTCTTCGAGTAGCTTCAACAGCATCAATAGAATTCAGTTTATCTTCATATTTGGATCGGAAGTAGATGTATTTCTCTTTAGAAATTTTTCCGGATTTGTAATCCGCTTCCAAACTGTTCATAATATGAAGAAGTTTATCTCTATCATCTGACATGCCTACCCTCCCTGAAATTATTATAATGTAAATTATATTAAAACAATAATTTAAAGTTACCTATATTCAGGGTATGAACCTAAAACTTTTAAAAAATAGGTGTTGTCTTCGACTTCACGAAGAATTTCCTGAATGATTTCATCATCCTTATGGCCATTGAAGTCAACGAAAAAGAGGTATTTGCCCAATCCCTTTTTTGATGGCCGGGACTCGATTTTTGTCAAGTTGATTTCATGCCTCTGGAAAATTCCCAAAATCTTATACAATCCACCAGGACGGTCCTCATAAATAGAAAAGATGATTGAGGTCTTGTCGCTTCCTGTAGGCTCATGGTCCTCCTTTGAAATGACAACAAATCTTGTCTCATTGTTATCTGTGTCCTGGATATTTGCCTTAAGAATCTCCAAGCCGTATAGCTCGGCGGCCACCCTATTTCCTATGGCTGCCTTGTTCTTGAATCCTCTAATGTCCTTGGCAGCCCTTGCAGTGCTTACCGCATAGTGAGGCTGAATCATATTTTCCTGAATGAATTCCTGGCATTGTGATATTGCCTGCGCATGGGAGTAGACATCCTCAATGTCCTCCATTTTTGTGCCAGGATTGACAATCAGATTCTGATTGATTGGAATTATGATTTCCTGAAAAATCTTCAGGTCGTACTTGTGAGCAAGCGAATCCAATGTGATTCCGACAGGTCCTTCAATGGAGTTTTCGATAGGAATTATTCCAAAAGAAGTTTCATCATTTGCAACACTGTCCAAAACTGCGGGAATTGTGCAGTATGGAATCAGCTCATCGCCAATCAGCCTTGCAGCCTCATGTGTGAATGTTCCTTTAGGACCTAGAAATGAAATTAAAGTAATACTTAGACCCCCTTAAAAAAAATAAAAAAAGAAGATATTTAAGATTCTAATTTTTCAATTAGTCTTAAAATATCGGTTTGAGTTATGATACCAACCAAATCATTGCCTTCAACAACAGGCAAACCGTTGTATCCGGTTTCAATCATGATTTTGGCCACTTCAGATATTGTGGCGTCCCTTGTAGTCACTGTTGGATTAAAAGACATTATGTCCTCAACCAAAAGCTCCTTAATCTGGGATTTCTGATATTTTTCAGGAACCTTTTTCCTAAAGTCAATGAATGCTCTCATCAGGTCTTTGGAAGTCAACATTCCTTCAAGTTTATCGTCATCCACAACAGGCAATCTACCCACATTAGATTCCATCATTTGTCTTCTAGCATGGATAAGCCTATCAGTTGGTCCCACCACTTTTAAATCCTTGGTCATTATTTCTTTAACAGTGATTTTATCAAAAGCAATTCCTACTGCAAGGGTAACAAAATCAGCCTTGGATACGATACCGACCATCTTGTCATCTTCATCCATGACAGGGACTGATCCTATGCCGTTGTCCAACATCAATCTTGCCACATCATCCAATTGCATTGTTTGAGGAACTGTAATTACATCTTTAACCATTACAGATGAAATATGAAGTCTGGATGCAGGCATACTTTCATATTTTGCAGATCCAAGCTTAGCAGCTATATCCCTTTCAGAAATTATACCAACTAACTCTTTGTGGTTTGTTACGGGTAAACGTGAAACGTTATGTTTACGTAACAATTTTAAAGCATCAGAAAGATTTTGATCTTTGTCTACGGTAATTAAATCCTCAGACATCAAATTCTTAATTTGCATATTATCATCTCCTAAATAATTTTAATATCTTTTAACTGCGTTCAATACATCTCTTTCAGTGACGATTCCAATTACATCATCGCCTTTAACAACTGGAACTCCACCAATATTCTTTTCGGCGAAGAGTTCACATAATTCCCCAATGGTCATTGTTGGTTCAACTGTGATTGGTTCTTTAGCCATAATGTCTGAAATTTTTGTTTGATCCAATACATCACTTGCCAAATTGGAATTTAAGTTGTCAAATAATTCTTTTGCATTTAAGAATTTAACTACATCAGTGGAAGTTAAGATTCCTAATAATTTTTTAGCAGCTTTAGAGATATCTGCTTCGCCACCAACGATTGGAATTCTTCTTAAACCATTCCTTACCATGATTTTACATGCGTCTCCTAATGAAGTTCCAGGAGTGGTGGTGAATACTTTAGGACTCATATAATCTTGTACAGTGTCTTTGCCTGCAACGCCTGCCAAGGATAATGCTATATCCCTTTCAGTAACTATTCCTGCAAGTTTTTCATCAGCATCAACAATAGGTATTGCACCTAATTGGTTTGCTAGCATGGTTTCAATTGTTTCGCCAATTGAAGATTTATTAGATTCTGTAATCAAATCACGAGTCATGATTTCTTTAACCGGTTCGTTGATAGCAGCCAAGAAATTGTCTTCGTATTTTTTCTCAATAATGTTGAATTTTTTTCCTCCACCAAAGAAATCCAATATATCCATTACTGTTACAATACCTAATAATTTTCCAGAACCAGGATCAGTGATTGGCAATCTTCTAAATTCATGTTCCATCATTACTTTTGCAGTATCCTTAATACTTTTTGAAGGAGGAATTGAAACAACATCTCTGGACGCAATAGCCATTATGTCTCCTTCTTTGTCATGAACTTTGGTTTGACGTTCAACTGCACCTGTGTTTGATTTTCTATTAATGGATGTTTTATCTTTCATTTTCACACCTCTAATTTACAATTGCTATCTCTAAAAATAAAATCAATTAAAAAATATTAAAAACAAAAATTCACTCAATGTCCAAAATCTTATGGATTTGAGGAATGGTGGAAACATCAAAATATTGCCCAACAACTTCGGAAAATTCAAATAATTTAAAATTAATGTCTTTCCACTCTCCTAACGGACTGGAAGGTTGGATAATTATTTTAAGGTTGCTTTTGTTTGAAATACTTTCTGATAATTTTTCAACTACCCCTTTAAATGACTTTATTTTTGTTGATGGCAATATAACTACTTTACAATATACATTTATAGATTTTTTAATTAATAAATTTAATGATTTAATCTCATTTAAAAAAATGGAACTGTCAAAATCACCATCAAAATGCTCAGGTAACTTAATATCCAAAGAAACAATGTCCAATTTCTCTATGGAGTCAATATTTTCCGGTAAAGTTCCATTAGTTTCAAGCATGATTTTCAGCTTGAAATCCTTACTGACCTCTGAAATGAATTCAGGGTATAGGCTAGGTTCACCTCCAGTAAATGAAATTGTTTTGCAATCAGGAGTCATGAGCTTTTTAATTTCTGATGAGACCTCTTCAGGAGTCATCAGAGTTCCTGATTTCTCGGATTTACTATCATTGGTATCGCAATAGTTACAATTCAAATTGCATCCTGCAAATCTAACAAAAATTTGTCTTTCACCAATCAAAAGGCCTTCGCCTTGAAAAGATGAAAAAATTTCAATAATAGGAGCTTTCATTATAAATCTTTCCTATATTCAGCACCTTGTCCAATTCCCTCATTTACACAAACCGCCACATATTCCAAATTATCATAAGTCTCAGATAACTTTTTAGCCAAAGTTTCTGCAAAAAACTTGGACAATTCCTCGGCGGAAGTGTAAGGAAGCGGTAAAAACACACAGTCAACACCAGGCAGGGAATAACCCTTTCCATCGATTTTAAAATGAACTGTATGTTTCTTCTTTAAGTTAAAAATTGAATCTTTCTCTTTATCAAAGTCTTTAAATTCAATTAAATCATTATAAACGGGAATCAATAATCTGTGATCTAGTTCATCACAAATTGCTTTGGTATAACCTTTCACATCTTTGAAGTCAACTACAAATTCAAAATCTCCTGCCCTCTCACCTTCAATTTCAACATCCACAAAGTAAGAGTGTCCATGAATATATCCGCATGATTCATGACCCGGAATTACGTGTGCAGAAGAGAATCTTAAATTTGATTGAATACCATTAACTAAAATCTTCATCATAACACCTTGGTTTTACTTATATCCTTTTCAATAGTTTCTATCTCATCAATAAACCTATTGACTGTTTTATTAATTAATTCCAATAGATTATCATCAGTGAATATCTGCTTATCATTAATTCTAATGTCAAAAAGTCCAATGGTTTCAACATCATCAGGAGTTCCCTTGTCTTCCAGGTTCAGGGCGAAATGTATCTTTGCAGAGCTGAGTGAGACACTTGCAATTGATATGGACAGTTTCCTTCCGTCGACAAAAATATCATCGCCTTCCCTTTCTGTTTGAACTCCATACTCGTTTAAAATTTCTCTAAATATCATGACAAGAAGCCTTTGCCTTAAGTAAGCCACCCTCATGTTCGGTGGCTGCTGGTCGAAAAATTCACAGATGAAATTTACCATGTTGTTTGATTTGATTTCCAAACCCACATCAGCGAAATCCTTTAGATTGTCCGGAGTAATGTTAACAGGACCTATCCAGGTTATGATTGATGATCCGTAAATTCCAAACTCCTGAAATGCCCATGATGGGTTTATTTGACTTCCATCATATTCAAATATTTCATCTATGTGTTTATGAGTAATAGCCATGATATAACCTATTTTAAAATTATTAAATTACCTATTTATATTTAGTCAAAGGTGTTAAAAAAAGTATCGTATCTGAATTAAAAAAAAGAAAATATCAGTAGATGCGATTGGCATCTACTTCATTTTGATTTTAACTTTTTTGGTTACTTTGTTGTAGTAGGCATTACCTTTAAAGGTGATTTTTGCTTTAAAGGTTCCTTTTTTGGTTAGTTTCTTGATTTTAAAGGTTGCCTTTCCTTTAGCATTTGTTTTTGCTTTGAAGGTTTTTCCTTTAATTTTCAAAGTAACTTTGGCTTTTTTAATCGGTTTTCCTATGTTGTCTTTTAGTGTTATTGCGTATTTTTTGACTTTTTTAGCCTTTTTGAAGGTTTTCTTTTTGGCGATTATCTTAGGATTTGCCTTTTTGACTGTGACTTTAACCTCTTTAGTTGAGTTGTCATAGTTTGCATCTCCGCTGAATGTTATTTTGGCAGAGTATGCTTTAGGAGCCAAACCTTTAGTGGATACCTTGATCTGACCGTTTTTATCAGTTATCAGTGTTTTAGCACCATTCAAGTTGACAGTTACTTTAACACCGCTTAATGCCTTGCCGTTACTGTCTTTTAATGTGACAACCAAATCTTTGTTGATGTTGTAGATTGTAGTGATTGCATTTGCAGCCATTTGTGTTTTGGCCCTGTTAACAGTTATTGTGACTGTTTTATTCACAGCATTATGATTCGCATCAGGTATTGCAGTTATTGTTAAATTATAGGTCCCCACATCCAAAACTGGAATCATAATGGCATCACTTTTAATGAAAACTTCATTACCATTGATTTTGGCCACGATAGTTATAACTCCTTCAGTTGTGACTGTTATTGTGGAACTGGTTCCATAATCTAAAGTTACATCATCAACAGTTAAAATCGAATCCGCCTTATCGACTGACAAAGTTCCACTTGCAGTATCATCGGTGAAAATGTCATCACCAGAATAAACAACAGAGACTACATATTCCCCAACATCAAGATTTCCTAGAGATATTGTTGCATTTAAATCCAGATTCTCAAATGCATATTCAGATTTTTCACCTTTTAAGGTTATGTTGACTTTTCCAGTAGCGGTGGAATTATAATTTAGAGCAATAATAGTGTTATTGCTGTAAATAACTTCCTGCGGCTCAACAGATAAGTTTGGATTTGCTTTTGAAATGCTTGTTTCAACTGTGCATTCTATATTTTCAAATTTTACAGTTACACTTCCAGTTCCCACTTCAGTTGAAGTATATTTTAGGGCTTGACCTAATTTAGCAATGCCCTCGGATTCACCTTTACTTGTCGCAACAACTGTTAAATTGACCGGATATAAACGACTGTTGTCATAATAGGAAATGTATGCAGAGTCATATGAATATAATATGAAAAATACATCACATGACCCAAAAATGACAACCGGGTCTGCAGTACCATCCAGGAATAGCCACTTATTTATTGTCACATCACTAGGTATCGGTTCTGTATCGTAATTGGTTGCATTGTGTCCGAACCAGTTGTAATCTGCATTGGATGAAGAATCCATCATAGCAAAAACGATTGCACTGGCAGAATTATTTAGGAAAATGTTTCCGTTTATTGTTAGTCTGTAACTACCATACATATTATAGAAATAAACGGCACCATCATCAGCACGGTTATTTATAAAAACTGAACCGGAAATATCACCGGTACTACGGTCCCAAAAGACAGCGCCTCCAGATTGATTAGCGGAATTATTTGTAAAACTACAACCTGAAACAAATCCTCCATCATTAAGACGCCAGTCGATAGCACCTCCAGAAATATTGGCGGAGTTATTTGTAAAACTACAACCTGAAACAAAGCCGTTGTAATTACGGACCAATGCGATAGCTCCGCCCTCACTGTCAGCGGAATTATTCACAAAACTACAATCGGAAACATTGGCAGAAGGAGTTTCCTTCCAAAGGATAGCTCCACCCTCATGATTAGCGTGATTATTCGAAAAAGTGCATCCAATAACCTTACCGTTATCAGCACCATAATTAAAACCGTCCCACAATACGGCTCCACCATCATTATTGGCTGAATTATTCTCAAAAGCACAATCTGAAACTGTACTGTCACTACCGCTCCAAACTATAGCTCCACCATCATTATTAGCGCGATTATTCTTAAAAATACAACCTGAAACTGTACCGTTATTCCCACTCTCTCGGATAGCACCACCATAATTAGCGGAATTATCCATAAAAATACAACCGGAAACAGTACCATTAACATCCTTCCACATGATAGCGCCCCCAATAGATGCACTATTGCTTATGAAATTGGAATTTTTGATTTTTGCATAATTGGTGGAAACTGCTCCCCCATAACTTGAAGCTGAGTTACCGGTAAAGTTACAGCAATTTAACTCTGCATTGCCGTAGACATTGAGTGCTCCTCCAGCATCCTCTATTGCGGAATTATTTTCAAAATCAGAATCAATTATTTTTATATCATTGCTGGAATAAATTGCTCCTCTCCCATATCTTCCAACATTGCTGTTGAAAATTGAGTTTTTAACAATTCCAACATTCCAGAATTCAATGGCTCCGCCAGTTCTTGCTTTGTTGTTTGTGAAATTACAATTATTTACTTCACCTGCACCATGAATATTTACTGATCCGCCATTTTGCGCTTCATTATCACTGAAGTCAGAACCCTCAATTGTTCCATTCCTCCAAATGTAAACCGCACCACCATCGTATCGTGCAGAATTACTTATGAATTTAGAGCCAAGCACTGTTCCATTGCCCTCAAAATAGATTGCTCCACCACAACTATCATCAGCATCGTTTGCAGTATTGCTTGTGAAATTAGAGTTGATAACCATTCCATTGCCATAAAAATAGATTGCTCCA
Organism: Methanobrevibacter thaueri; assembly: GCF_003111625.1. Lineage (NCBI taxonomy): Archaea > Methanobacteriati > Methanobacteriota > Methanobacteria > Methanobacteriales > Methanobacteriaceae > Methanobrevibacter > Methanobrevibacter thaueri. The sequence goes on from NZ_MZGS01000024.1 coordinate 124,683, forward strand.
CCGGATTTCGCATGATTATTTTTAAATGAAACATTTTCAATGCTTCCATCAGTAACAGCAATTGCCCCACCATAATCCGCAGTATTGCCGATGAATTCACCATTAAAGATTACATTTTCAAAGTTTTCAAAGAAATTAACTCCTCCACCGTTTTCCGCTTTATTGTTAATAAAATTGCTGTTGAATGTGATATTGTGTGGAGTTTGTCTGTAATTTACTCCCCCACCAAATAGTGCTGCAGTGTTATTGATAAAATCACAGGTAAAAATGCTATTGGATGAGACATTCTTAAATGTTATCGCACCACCATTTCCGTTTTCAGAGTCAATTAATCCTAAAGCAGAGTTATTGATGAAATAACCTGTGAAGTTATTGCCATTTGTGGTGCTATAGAAAAACATTGCTCCTCCACAGGACTGTGCCACATTGAATCTGAAATCACTGCTGAATCTATTGTTGTTTGCCTTATTGTAAAAAAAGATTCCTGCACCGTAAGCCGCCTGATTGTATCTGAAAATGCTTTCAAATTTATTGTTTTCAGACAAGGCGATGAAAAATATTGCACCTCCACTGGCGGCCTTCGCATGATTTCGATAAAATTCGGCTGCAAATGTATTGTTTGAAGATTTTCCTTTGACATATATTGCACCGGCACCTCTTTCAGCAGTATTGTTTTCAAAATATCCATTTATTGTGTTATTAGTGATTGCACCGTTAAAGTATATTGCTCCACCGTTATATGCACTATTGTTTATGAAAGTTGAGTTGATTCTGCAATTTGAAAAAGCATTGTCGATATAGACTGCTCCTCCGGAAGCATTTGCATTGTTATTTTCAAAATGACAGTTAAGCATGTTTAAATTATGAATGGCAAAAATTGCTCCACCATTATCATTTGAATAACCATTGACAAATTTAATATTTTTCAAGGTCACGTTATTCGCAGTTATATTAAATATCCTTGCTTGATTTGCCCCGTTGATTGTGTGTCCATCACCATCGATTACAATATTGTCTTTAGCAATCAGGACCCCCTGTTTGTAATCAGAATCATTAGAACTGTATGCATAATCCTTTGTTAATGTTAAATTTCCGCCAACAGGCATTTCACTGATTTCACCATCCAAATCCGTGAAATTTCCAATATTGCCCGTAATCTGATTGTTTTCCAATGGCGCATTATTCATTGTATTGTTATCAGCCGCACCAACAAAATTTAAACTGATTAAAACAAATAGAATTAATGCGAGAAAAATTAGCTTTGATTTAATAAATCCACCCCCTCAGGCCATCTTATTATAAATCTATCAATTAATATATTTAAAAATTTTTAGAACGTAAAATTTTATTTATATTGTTAGAACAATTTTCATATATTCCTTTCCATTATCATAACAACACATTAATTAAAGAAAAAACAAAATTTAACTAAGGAGTTAAAATTATGGAACAAGTAAGAACAAGAGATTTCATCTACACAAGCGACGACCTATATTTCGCATCAACCAATTACATTCACCCGGAAGACAGAGTAATCTCATTTTTAAGATATGTACCCGACCCGGAGGGCGATCGTGAAAAAGATGGAAAAAGATACAGAAAGGTAGGATCCGAAGAAGCCTATACCTATTTGAGAGAAAATCATCCTGATTATCTATATTTTTCTCAAGTTACAAACGTTGAAATGATGGGAGTGCCATTGGACAAGGTTGAAAGAATCATTAAACCTGAAAATAGACTTTTAGGCCTTAAAAAGACATTCGAATCTGGTGGAGAGGTCAAAAATCCTGAATTGATTGCAAAGCTTATGGATGTGGCCGACTTTTTCCACTTCATGGCAGACATTCCATATGACCATTTGGGAATCTCAGGCTCCATTTTACCCGGCCTTCAAAAAAGCGATGTCAGTGACTTGGACTTTGTTGTATATGGTCTTGACAACCACAGAAGAGCAATTGCAGCATTTAAAGAGCATAGAGGCAAGGAAGTTTATATTGAAGAGGTTGACAAGCACATCACAGTTGAGGGAATCACCAATGACTACTGGGATTTTGTATACGATAAAAGAATGTATGATGAAAGTTTAACCAAAGAAGAGTTCAGATGGTATGAAAACAGAAAAGCGAACAGGGGAACAATAAACGGAACCCTATTTGACATTTTGGCCACAAAGGATTATGATGAGATTGAAGGCACTTGGGGAGATACCGTTTACGAGCCTCAGGGAATTGCTCAAATCGAATGCGACATCGTAAGCGCACTTGGAGCGTTTGACAACCCTTCACTTTACACCATAGAGAATGTGGAAGTCATCGATGGCGTGGACTTCCCATTAACAGAAGTCGTCTCATTTACCCACACCTATGCCGGCGAGGTCGTTGACGGCGAGCATGTGGTCGCTAAGGGTAAAGTGGAAAAGGTCATTGTCAATGGCGAGTTCAGCCATTACCGCATAGTTGTCGGAACCACCCGTGAAGCAATCGATGAGTATTTGAAGCTCAAGGAAAGCCCGGCATAATCATTTTATATGGGAGTTGATTCTCTCATAATTACTATTTTTTTAAACAAACAAGTAAATTTTAATAATTAAATTAGACAAATTTACAATTTTTAACTTTATTTAGCTTATTGAGCAAATATTATTAAAAAAATCACGATTTAAGCAAGATTAATGCAAATAATATATAAACTTCAATGACAAATATATTAAGTATTAATTTAAGTGATAAAAATGACAGAGACTAAAAAACAAGAATGGAACAGTAATCTTGCATTCATGATGGCCATGATTGGTTCCGCTGTCGGACTGGGAAATATCTGGCGTTTCCCAAATGTATTGTACTCACACGGTGGAGGATCATTCATGATTCCATATATCGTTTCATTATTCCTGCTCGGAATTTCATTTGTTCTTGTGGAATACGCAGTGGGATTCAAGTTCAAGAAATCTATTGCAAGAGTAATGTATTCCATAAAGGATAAACTGGAACCGGTAGCATGGTTCATACTACTGGTCGTATTTTTGATAACAACATATTACGTTTGTGTTGTTGGATGGGACTTTATTTATATAATCTTAAGTTTTACAAAAGCATGGGGAGCCAATCCCGATTTATATTTCTCAAATAATGTATTGCATGCGACAGATTCAATGTCCGGACTGTTTACAATCGTTCCAAACGTTCTCATTTCAGTGTTCATCATCTGGTTCATTGCATGGATGATTATCAAAAGGGACCTGAATGACGGAATCGGTAAAGTGAGCCAAATCCTATTGCCTTTGCTTTGTCTGATTGTTGTCGGAATCGTGGCATTCTCCCTGACATTGCCAGGCGCATCAATCGGATACACACAAATCTTCACTCCAGACTGGAGCGCGTTGCTCAACCTGGACGTATGGCTGGCGGCATTCGGACAGATCGTGTTCTCCCTAAGTTTGGGAATGGCGATTGCAATGACATATGCAAGCTACCTGCCGGAAGGCTCAAAACTGGTGGACAATGCGGTGATTGTGGCATTTTCAAATTCCGGATTTGAAGTGTTTAACTCAATTGGAATCTTCTCAATCCTAGGATTCATGACAGCAACCTCAGGAATACCGTTCAATGAACTTGTAACTGAAGGAACAGGACTTGCATTCGTTGTTTTCCCACAAGTGTTCAATACCATGGGAAGCGTCGCATACATCCTAGGACCACTGTTCTTCATATGTATCCTCTTTGCTGGAATCACATCCGTTATTGCCCTTCTTGAGGGAGTGTGCTATTCAATTTCCGAAAAGTTCCTTATTGAACGTAAAAAGACAGCAACCGTTGTCTGCATTGTCGGATTTTTAATATCCTGTATCTTTGCAACCGGTGCCGGAAGTACAATTCTCGGAATATTCGATGCATACCTGAATAATTTCGCATTGCTCTTGGCAGTATTGCTTGAGTGCCTAATCTTCGGTTGGATTTACAAGTTCGATGACCTGATTGAAACATTGAACAACAACTCCAAACTTCAAGTAGGCAAAACATGGAAAGTGACAATCAAATACATATTGCCAATTTGTATTGCAGGCCTTTGGATTCAAGGAGTATACTCCACAGTCTCCCAGGCAGATGGCCTTAGCCTGACGGTTATGGGAATCCTGAGCGTACTGCTGATTGTGATTCCAATCATCTTTGCAAAAATGCCTGCACTCAACAAGGATTACTACAACGTGTAAAATTGCATTTAAATAGCTAAATTAGTAGCTATTTACTTTTTTTATTTTATTTAACTAAATTATAATCATTTATAACTTCTTATTTTAAATATTATTAGTTTAATACTAATAATAAGAATTTTAAGAGGTTATAAACATGATGAATGTATCTTCCATAAAACTACATATGTACTGTCCAATGAAATTATACATCAAAACCCATGTAGATACAAGTGAAAACGAGGACTACCAGCTGGCAGTGGAAATCAAGAAGCTGAAAATCGATATCCACGACCTTATTCAAAAGAACATGCGAAAAGTCAAGAAGGACATGACCCTCAGCGAAATTGAAAATGTCCTGTCACAGAATATCGACCCCCATATCGAAAGCACAACCAAAGCCATTAAATCAATGAACCTGGGTCTTGAAAACTCACAAATCAACGAGATGATAGATGACGCATACTTTAAAATCAAGATAACCGCACTGAAAACCAAACAGGCAATGACAATTCTCAATAAGAATGCCTTTGCCATAACCGACATGTTTTTCCCGAATTCCATGTATTCCTATATGCTGAAAGACAAGAGTCTTGATTTGATAGGCATTTGCGACAAGATAGAGATCGTTGACGGCAATTATTTCCCGATAACCCTCAAGAATGGAAATCCTCCGCTAAAGGGAGTCTGGGATCAGGATGCAATCGAGCAGGTCGCATATGCTATACTCATTGAGGAGGAATTCAACACCGAGGTTTATGTGGGATTTGTCGACTATGAAAAGATAGGCGACAGGCGCCCCGTCGTGATGGATGTCAACCTCAGAAAGGCACTCTTTGAAATCATCCGGGAAGTCAAGGAAATAACTGAGAACAAGAAGCTTCCAAATGTGAAAAAAAGTGCTAAAAAATGTGAAAAATGCGAATATAAGGAAATCTGTCTTAAAAATTAGAAATGAAAAGGGAGTTAACAATTAACTCCCTTTCCTATACGTCCATAAACATGAATTAATATTTGATATTGTCACCTAAACGGGAAATGTCAAAAACGGCGGTATCGGCGATTGACATCACCGCAAGCACACCCGCCTGAATAGGGTCTGTAATGATTAAATCGGCATACTTGGTCACGCTTCCCGGCATGTTAAGGCAAATCACAACAAGGTTGCTTTCTTCCTTGACCTTCTTGACCGCCTCGGTTATCTCACCGCCCATAAGGGAACCTGCCAAAACAAGAGCCCTTACACGAGGGAGTCTTGAGATGGCTTCGACCGCTTCAGCCAAGGATTTTTCACCGACCAAAGGTATTGTATCGATACTTATACGCTCACCTCGTATATTGTGCCTGTCGGCCTCGGTGATTGCACCCATAGCAACCTGGGAAACCTGCGCTCCGCCACCGACGATGATTATACGTTTTCCATAGATGTCCAATTGGGAGCCATGCAATTCAACTGATTTCACTTCAGGAATGCTTTTCAAATCTGCTACCAACTCATCAATATCCTCAACATGCTCAAGCTCCAGATTAATGGAACCCATATTGTTCTGTTCAACAAATAGATGAACATAGCTAATGTTGGCACCATGGGATGTGATGACATCGGTTATGTCATCCAACACTCCTTTTTTCTCAGTTGATTTGATTGTTAATGTATAATCACTCATTTTTTGGCCTTCACCTTGTCAAGTTCTGCGTGTGCTCTTTTCCACATGCTCAAATAGTTATCATTTTTGGTGACAGGAATCACTTCAAGCCCCAAATCTCTGTGTTCTTGAATCCATTCCTCATGAAATACTGGGATTTCTATTTTAATTGGTTCAGAGGTTTTATTTACAACTATAAGATTCCTGTAAGGAAAATCCCATTCGACAATATATCCTCCAAGACTTACCATGTGATACGGTCTCATAACAAACTTCATAAATAATTCCTCCTATAATAATCCAAGTACAATAGATAAAATTCCTAATAATGTAGTTCCCAAAATTGTTGGCAACAGCTGCCTATTTGTAAATACTGGGCTGAATGCTGAAAATATTCCCATCATGAATACGAATATCAATGCCACTGCGATGTTGACCAATATTCCAAGTGAGAATACTGTTGGCGGAACTCCAATGAACAATACTGAAAATATTGCACCGAGCACAAACATGAAAAATCCTCTTGTCAGATAAACAACTGATCTGTATTTTGCGGCATATTCCATGTATGGTCCTTCAATAACATCAGACTTGGCCTTGATAATTGAAAACGGATATTCGTTCAATATTATCATGTAACCTATGAAGAACACGATAGCTGCAATTCCCCCGGAAACTGTAAAGAGGAACGGTCCGTGAATTTGCTGATAGGTCACAATGTCCTGCAGGAAGATGCTTCTTGCAGCGGTTACAGGTGCAAATAAAGCCAGGTATAATGGGAATGAACCGTAGGTAATCATTCTTAAGGATCTTTTTGCACTTATGTCTTCGATAAATGACCTTTGAGCATTCAAGTGTGCTGCACCTTTCACAACATCAGGGAACGGCATTCTAAGTGACATTACAGATTTGGATAATGCGCCCATCAACACATAACAGATTTCCTCCACCTTTAAAAATCCGACAATAGCCACTAGGCTTGAAAGTGCCGGAATCTTATAGGCTTGTGGGGTCAATGCAATGAGGATGCATAAAACCACAATGAAACATATAATAGGCAATGACTTGTATAGTCCCGGAACGGGAGATGACACGTCAACGCTTTTCTTATACATGAATTTTATTGGCGCCATGATTCCCGGAGCAATAACCACCGGTCCGATTCTCTGTTGAATTCTTGCGTGAATGTATTTGCGCTCAATTCCTGGAAGCAATGTTGAAATTACAAAACAAACCAGTACTGTGAGTACTACTGCAATAATTGAATTGATAATTGTACTTTCAAACATTTTCTACCTCCTTATAATCTCAATTGCTCTATCCGTACATGTGAAACAAGGGTCACATTGTACGATACACAATTGTGCGTCTGTAATCTGATCACCGATACATGCATATTGCATTGCCCCAATATTCGCCATTGAAGGGGTCCTTATGATACAATGTCTTACACGACCGCTCTCCAAAGCGTATGAGTGGTAAAGTGTTCCCCTTGGAACTTCAATGTAACTTTCGGTTATGTCTGTGTCAAACATTTCCCAATCACGGTTTATGACTTTACCTTCAGGGATATTTGCAATAGCTTGCCTTATAATTTTAATTGATTCGAATGATTCCAATGCCCTCATGACCAGGTTTGATTTCACATCGCCGTCTGGCTGTGTTATTACATTGAAATCAAAGTCATCGTATTCGAACATTGTTGTTCTTAAGTCTCTTGCAACGCCTGTTGCCCTAAGGGAAGGTCCTGTAACTGCAAGCTCGATAGCCTGCTTTTGAGGAAGCACACCGATTCCGGTCACCCTTGACAATAGAATGGAATCCGCCAGGAACCTTTCGACAAATCCGGTGAGTCCTTCTTCCACCGCATCCATGTCATTCTTAAGTCTTAAGAGCTTAGCGTCATCCAAATCGCATCTTGGCCTTACTCCACCAAGTACGGAGCAACCGTATTGTACACGGTTTCCTCCAATCATTGCAAGAAGTTCCATGACGATTTCCCTCAGGTAGAATACCCTCATTGAAAATGTCTCATGGGACAACACTTCACAACCATGCGCTAAATACAAGAAGTGTGAATGTAAACGTTCAAGTTCTCCCATAATTACACGAATATATAATGCTCTCTCCGGAATTTCAATGCCTAGACCCATTTCTGCGGTTCTGCATGAATTCCATATATGTGAATTAGAACAGATTCCACAAATCTTTTCAGTCAATGCATTGGCCTTTTCAACCGGAAGTCCTTCCATGATCCTTTCGATACCCCTATGATTAACACCAATAGTTATCTCAGCTTCCTGAACAATTTCGTCTTCCACAAAGAATCTTACCCTATATGGCTCCAATGCAGCGGGGTGAACTGTACCCATTGGAATTTCGGTTTCAATAATATTGCTTCTTGGTACTTTCTTATCCATCAAATCACCTCTCAGTCCGCATCTAATAATGTAGGTAAAAGTGTTACGACTCCAGCCAAAACATCTTGTGGCCTTACGGCACAACCCGGAACCTTAGCGGCCACCGGTATGATATTTTCAACTGGTCCTTCAATCTCTTCTGAAGGGATGTCTCCATAACAGTTCTTATAAACGCCACCCATCAAAGCGCAACTTCCAGCGGCCACCACCAATTTAGGGTCGGGAATGGCTTCATAAATTGCCTCCAACGGTTTTCTATTCAAGTGAGTAACAGGTCCTGTGACAACCAAGACATCGGCTTCACGAGGATTCCAAGTTAAAAACACATTATATTGCTCAGCATCGAATCTTGGGGATAATATTGAGTTTACAATTTCAATATCGCAACCGTTACATCCGCCGGTATAAACCAGCATCACATGGATTGCCCTTGCTCTTGAAAATGATTTAAGTCCCATCTAATCACCTTCCTCCCTATTCTTCAACACCGTATTGTCGGACAAATACTGTGCAATAAATTTAAGTTTATCATCGGAAATTTTAAATGGCTGTTCGAGTGCGCTTTCGATGTCCACTTCCTGATCCCCAACATTGCTTGGGTGTATGGTTCCCTTCTCACCGTAGAGTGAGAATACAGGACAGAAGTCATGACAATAGTAACAAACAACACATTTTTCAAGATTAATTTCAGGTACTTCGCTTTTAACCCAGTCATCGGTTATCTTTACAGGCTTTGCCAGTTCTTTCATCTCAACTGCACCTGTCGGACAGACATTGGCGCAACCCGCACATCCTATGCAAGCCTTCTCGTCAACCCTATCGTCAACCTTTACTGACAAGGTTGCAATCTGGTTTCTCATGTCCATGTCTGTAACTCTATCAGCTGCAAAAAAGATTCTTTTAAAGTTAGTAAATGCTCCTTCCAAAGCTATTCTAAGTATACTGCTCATTTAAATACCCTCTATTGAATCTTTAAAATTTCTCTCGAACAGGAATGCTCTTGCAGGACATGCATTCTTACATGCTCCACAGTAAGTACATTTCTCTTCGTTAACTACATAATTACCATCAATTTCTTCAATTGCATCATATGAACAAATTCCGTGACAGACTCCACAATGCATACACAATTTCTGCTCGATGAAATTGAATCCGCCTTCAATCTCATTTTTGTACATTGTTGATTTTGGAATCGCATCAACAGGACAATGAACTGCACAATTCTCACACAGTATACATTTGTCCAGGTCCACCTTGATTGTGCCCCTGTGAAGTGTGATTGCGTCTTCCTGACAGAATTCAACACATATTCCACATGAAATACAATCGTCTGTGACCTTGCCGTCCCATGTATGGGTCATGTATTGGCGGGCATGGGTCTCATCACAGACCTGTGCACATTTTCCGCAACTTACGCAGAAACCGGCCAATGTCGGCAATTCCTCATCTTCAGCCTCATCATAGATGAACATCTCATAATCTTCACGTAGAGTGTTGATTGGACAATAGTAAATTGCCAAATCATGAGTGACATTCTCTGTATCCAATGTCGGATTGTATCTTAATTTTCCGTCATCTCTGACAAGTGACTCATTTTCACATAAGTCAGCACATAATCCGCAATTGAGACAGGAAACGATTGAACCTGTCGCCTTTTGATTCAGCTTGTTGACCACTATTCCTGAATCGTCAACGGAAATCGCATTGTTAGGACATGCCTTCATACAGTTCAGGCAAAGTGTACATGAAGCCTTGTTGACTATCTGAAGCTTGTTCATTGATTCGTTAGGACAGACATCCGCACAAAGTCTGCACTGTCTGCAGATTCCATCGTCCCAGTCCACCTTAACATGAATCGCATTTGTTGGACAGTACTCCTCACATCTGCCACATAGGATACAGTCATCTAGATTGGTTCCGAAATAGCTTCTTGAAACTTCTTTGACTTCACTTTCCTTTTTGGAAGGCAAATTGTCGATTGGCGGATTTAAGATGTTCAATGATCTGATTAATGTCAATTGTTTTTCCTTTTCGAAATCGAATCCGTCTACACGACATTCCGGATACTTTTCTGCACAAACCCCACAACGTGAACATATTCCATAGACAATACCATCTTCGATTTTGATATTGTTAGTAGGGCAATTGTACATGCACATTCCACAGCCGTTACATTTGGCCCTGTCCACAACATATCCGCCGTAACTGTTCTTGAATATTGCGCCATTCGGACAGTTATCATGACATATTCCGCATGTCAAGCAGCTGAACGGCACTCCATTAATCAATCGAATTGATTTTGTAGGACATGACTTAATACAATCTCCATCACATGTATTAGTTGATAAAAACATTATAATAACCCCTTATTTACTCCTTGCAAATATTAGTTTGCCTACAAAAATTCCAATTAAAGCAGATAAAAATGCAGTGGAAAGTGGTAAGTCACTGTAAAATGGGAAATTACCAGATTGCCATGCTACAATAATTGCTGCAATAACTATAAATACAAATGATCCAAGAGTGAACTTTGCATCACTGACATTGAGCTTGATTTGTGAACCTACAAGCAAACCCAAAATCAAACCGAATATAATTGGTCCTAAACTTATCATCATTCACTCTCCTCCACAATTTTCTTGAATCCTGCAAATGCTATTACTATAGAAGCCAATCCCACAAATACCTTCAAACCAACAAATATGTTGAGGTATGGGATAATTCCAGCATTGGTTACATCCGGATAATGGAATGCTGTTTGGATTGCCTGAGGAACAACGTTCAGCAAATCGGTACCGAAGTTGTATAGGTAAAATCCTCCAACGAACAAGCCTATCAATCCGAAGATAACAAATCCTAATGCACCTACAGATTCTAAAACTTCAATATAAGCGTGTGATAATTCCAATGGGGAGTTACCTAATCCATAAACGAGTATAGATAATATAATTCCACTTGCTATCATCGCACCACCTTGGAAACCTCCACCAGGAGTGATGTGACCTCCAAGGATAGTTGTTATACCTAAACAAATCAATATGATTGAAATTGGTAAAGATATTAATTTTAAAATCATACTACCTTGACTCATCTTTTATCCCCCAATAATCCTCTTCCGAAAATTAATAATACCACCAAACCAGCGCTCAGCAATATAATTGATTCTCCTAAAGTATCAAATGCTCTGAAATCGAATATCACAACGGTTACCATGTTTGGAGCGATTTGTGTTCCCAAAGCATTGTAAATGTTGCTTACACCAGGATTAATCATGTTGCTGATATGGAAAATCGCATCCAATAATGTAACGGAAAATACTGCTGTCAGCACTGCTGCGAGTAAATTGCGAATAGTAGTTTTAGACAAGATTACCACCCCAGTACATAAATACAACGATAATTGAAAGAACTAAAATTGCATAGAACAGCATTCTTTCAAGAGAATCATCCTGTTCCATTTTAAACTTAGGAATAAGTGGAATATTAGAAATCAGGACTACTGCCAATATCAATGTGACCAGGCCTGCAAGCAAGACATTGACATGTCTCAATAGTATTGCTGCAAGAATCAATGAAACTATTAAGAATATTTCAGCAGTAATGCTTCCGGAAACATCGGCGTTTGTAACCGGTCCCGGTGAAAACACTTTTCTGAATTGCTTTACAACATTAAATATCTGATCATAGAGTTTCATAATATTCCTCCTACAAAGCTAGTGATTCCTGATACAACAACGTCAGGGAACAGACCTAAGAATAATATGACAATCAACAATATTCCCATTGTGAAAATCATTGAACGAGGAACTTCCTTGCCTTCCAATTCCAAATCCCTTGGCTTAGGTTTTAGGAACATTGTGTAGAATGTTTTTACGAACACCACAAATGTTGCTATACTTACCACAATGGCCAAGATGGATATTTCAGGGAATCCGCAACTTAAAGAAGCCTGAACAAGCATTAATTTGGATTGGAAACCGTTTAAAGGAGGTACTCCTGCCATTGCCAGACCACCAATCAGAAGCATGATGCTCACTTTCGGGTGGTATGCAAGCAGTCCTCCGAGCTTGCGTGTGTCTACCTCGTTTGTCGCCTCAACTATTGCACCGAATCCTATGAATAATAATGCAGTGATTACGATTTCATTTATTGCCTGGAAAAGTCCTGCAGTTATTGCGAAATTGGTTCCAAGCCCTATACCTAATCCAATGAAACCCAATTCTCCCACAGCTAAAAATCCAATCATTCTTCTGAAGTCTGTTTGAGTCAGTGCGAGTGAAACACCTAATATCATAGCCAAGATAGAGAAGAAGACTATGAGCACTTCAAAGATTGGTAAAGCTGAGTAGATTCTAAACATCACTAATACAATTGAAATCATTGATATGACTGTAAATGACTGTAGCAATGCTGCTCCATGAGGTTCTGCTTTTGAATAGATTCCAGACTTAATGGTATGGAATGGTGGTAAACCTGATGCGTATAACCAACCAAAGAATATTAATGCGAGTGACATTAAGAATACTGGAGAAGTCATATCCACTAAACCGTTATGGACCGCAGCCGCAATATCTGTTATGTTTACACTTCCAGTCAATGCCAATAGGAATCCAATTCCTAAAAGCATTATTGGGGACCCGATTGATCCCAGAACCATATACTTCAAGGCCATCTCATAACTGTAATCGATTGATGAAGCCGCTACAATACCCACCTGTGCAAGTGCCAATATCTCAAAGAACACAAACATGTGGAAAATGTCGTCTGTCAATAGCATTGCAGTTACGGCAGCTGTTCCCAAGAACAATAGGAACAGATATGGTCCAGACACTTCTTTATATTTTGTCAAGTAAACAAATATTACCAAAAAGGTCAAAAGACCGATGATTGAGATGAATACTTGCTGCAGGAATGTGAATGAATATGTGATTGCAGGGTGATAGACCGTACTTGTCACATTATCCAATATCGGAGCGTATCCTCCAAAGTAGTGAAGACCATAATTTGCAGCCAATGGTATTATCGGAAGACAAATAGCTACGACAAATGCGAAAATCTTTGTAGCCTTGTTGAACTTTGAAAATGCACTGATGAGCAATGCCGCCATCAAAGGAACAATGACCATAAGTGGAATTAATTCATTCATTGTACTCCTCCCGTTTTGATGTGTCTGCCAACATTACTTTTGTGGATAATGTGCCATATCTTCTGTATAAAACCATTACTAAAGCCAACATTACTGCCAGGGTACTTGCACCGATTACAATACTGGTCAATACCAGACCGAAAGGCAATGGATATGCTGCGTTTGCCGCAAACCATGAAGTATCCATTCCAGGCATTAAAATAGGTACAACTCCGCCGGCCTTATAACCAATAGCAACAATGAACAGGTTTGCACCTTCCTCGATGAAACTAATACCGATTATCTTTTTGATGATATTATCAATGAATATTGCTGAGTAAAGTCCCACTATGATTAACGCAGCGGATGTCAATAATATCACAAGTTGTGTCTGTGCCATTAGTCATCACTCCTTTGAGTTTTTTTAACAGCTAAAGCGATAAATACAGGTACAATTGCTGCACCAACAATAGCTTGAGTCAAAGCAACATCCGGAGCCAGCAATACTTGGAAAAGAACTGCAAGAGCCCCTCCTGAAAATCCGGTAAGGATTGCTGCCTTCAATAAGTCCTTTTGAATAAGGGCAAGAATTGCACTTAAAACTGTTATAAGACATAATACAACTTCCAACATCTTATTCACCCTCATCAATTTCTATTGTAGTTACTGAAAATCTTTCATCCGCCTTGAGTTTTTCAGAGTTTTCACTTTCCAAAGCCTGCATCTTTTCTTTAGGATGGATGAAAGGATGATTTTCATCTACTTCTTCTTCAACTGTCATTAAATCTCCGTTATTCTCTCTATCTTCTTTTTTCCAATAAGCATTAGCTATGGCATGTGCTATAAATGGTGCTAAAATAAAGTAGATTCCAGCCAAGAGATATTGACCAAGACCGATCATCGCAATTATACATGCTACATCGAACAGTCCTGCAATGTGGATTCTGGCATAGACTTTATTTTTGGTATTGTTGCTTAAGCTGATAAGCCCTATTGCTGCAATTATGGTAAGAATTGCCGCTATGATAAGGAGTGCCGCTTTGATATACTCAATCATCGTCGTCACCTCCCAAAACAACAGCAAAAGCAATAGTGCCTACAAAACCAAAGAATATTAAAGCCAGTGATATATCTCTGAAGAATCCAAGATTATATATGCTGCCTCCGACAAGCAACGCTACGGCAAATGCATTGACAATTATGGAACTTCCCAAAAGCCCCATAGATGTGGATTTATATGCACTTGCCCTTAAGGCAGCAAGCATCATTATGATTAATGCTATAACCAAAATATATTCTGCAATTAACAATATATCCATACTATCTCACTCGATTTATTGTAAAAATGTAATCATTCTAACATTTTCTTTATATAAGGTTCAAAAGGAATGATGTCCTCTTGTTTTCTTGGAGAAATAGCAGCTACTTTGATAATGTTATTTTCACTGTCCAAGTCAACAGACAGGGTTCCAGGGGTTAGAGAAATACTGTTTGCTAAAATTGTTTGGGAAACAGGTCTATCCAAAACTGTTTTAACATCCACAATTATAGGATCAATATTTCTGCCCATTATTCGATTAAATGCAACATCAATTGTTGATTTAATGATTTCATAAATAAGGTCTAAGAAAAATATTATTCCGTAACCAATTCTAGTCAAAAACATTAAACAAGCTCCATTTCATTAGTTATTGATCGTCAGAAAATGACGATTAAATAATAATATTATTATTTATCATGATTATTTATTATAAATGTATGCTTTTTTAAAAAAATTATTTAAAAATTAAATTAAACTATAAAAAAATTTTTAAAAAAATTCAAATGAACAAAATTATCTATTAAATAGTAAAAACAACCTTTTTTCAATAGTCAAATCATGTTTTAAAGGGCATTTTCCAAATTATTACTAAAAGTATATAAAAACATGCAAATTAATGTTTTAGAAGATATATTGTTCAAAAACTTTGAAGAGAATTGGAACATGAACAATCAATGCAATCACAATCAGTAAAAACACCATGCTCAGACCGAAATTCCGATAAACCTTTCTGGATGAGAGCGGTGCGAAAATCTTAATTCCCGCAGGAGTGAAGGAGTCAAGCACAATATGGGAGAACACGCCCACGAACAATGACAGGACAATTTCAACGTATGAAATCTCCGCAACCGGCATGATGAACAAGCTGATAAAGAACAGAGGTATGAAAATTATCAGGAGCCTCTTATTCAAAAACAAGAAACTTAAAAGGACAATCAGAACCGCCATCAGCAGGTAATGATTGTCGATTATGGTTACGGCACCAATCAATTGAAATCCCCAAATCAGTATCAAGGAAAGGGCGGACGTCAATGTCAAGACCCCGAAGATCGAATGTGTAAAGCTGCGATGCTCTGAAAAATAAAAGGTTACACCTAAAAAAACAATAATTAAACCGATATAATAAGGTAATTTAAGGATATAAAGTGAAATGAACACTATCAATCCCAAAATAATCATCCTGTAGACATTCTCCTTTTTGAACTTGTGATCAAAATCGGGTACATTCGCACCGATGAACGTGAGAGCAATTGTTAGAGGATTGTGAAAAAACATCAGTGCGAGTGCGAATGCAAATATTGAATGTCCCTTGTATGAAGACAATTAAATCACCTTGATTAAAAATAGGCATTATACATTTAAAAGATTAACCAGAGAGCATTTGGAAAGTAATGGCTATCCGAAATAGGATAAAAAGCTATTCATTTGAGCGAAAGACCTCTCAACAGTGCCTGCACCCACATTTCCAAATGGACACAATACCTCACAAGTGATTGCAGGAACGCCATTCAGATTGCAAACGTCCTCAACAGCCCCCTTATAGGATGAGCCCGCATAATCAAACGAGATGATTTCGGAGCCCACATCCCTTGAAATGTAATTTGCCATCAGATAGCTTTCGGCAGACGGGGATTTTGATGTGAAAATGGCCTCACAGCCAGGATTTGCATTGAAGGCAGTAGAATGGAAATCCCCCACAAAATCAATACTTAAATTTTCAACGGCCCTGACAATCAGATTGCTGAGCGAATCGTTGATGTGGGCAGACCTGTTCAGGTCCATACCATTGAATGTCCTCTCGTTGTTCATGGTTGATTTCGGGGATGCAAATGGAATGATGTACAATGTATTTCGCAAATCCTCAAAAAGCAAGCTGTTCAACAGCCTCACATTGGCTATCTGCGGAGGCAGTTCATTGCCATGTATCCCAGATAAAATAAGAATCCTGTTTCCCCCATTGCCCAATTTGAAAATGGGAGTTCCATAAACACATTTTTCAAGCAAAAATTGAGTGAACCTGTTCCTTTCCAGATTTTTGAAAACATTAGTGTTCCTTGAAATGAATCCCCTTGATAAATCGGAAACGTAGGACATTTCAAGATTACCAAATTCCTCAATTTTTCTAAAATGCATAATTAAATATACAGTAAAACTCTTATTTAAAAATAAGCATGAAGATGAAGAAATATATAAAAAACCTCATAAGGCTCATCAATTATGAAAGGGACGCCGAAATCGACCTGATGACGTATGAAATAAGCACAATGTCAGGTCAGAAAAGGGAAGAACTTGGAAGAGCCATCAATAAGGTTAAGGGAAAGAGCCTGGGAAAGGAATTGGGAATGCAGATTGTCCAGTTCGGAAGATCTGAAGTCATCGACACCGAAATATCAGTTGGAGACATGGTCCTAGTCAGCACGGACAATCCGTTGCGCAGCGACTTGACCGGCACAGTCACTGAAAAGGGCGCAAGATTCATCAAGGTCGCCTTCGACAAGCGTGTCCCAAAATGGGCCATCAAGAAGAAGGTCAGGTTGGACCTGTATGCTAATGACATCACATTCAGACGTATGGAGGATAACCTGAAGCATTTAAGCCTGAAAGGAAAAAATGCACTCGAATACATATTAAGCGAGAGAAATCCGAAGAAAAATCGCCCTGTGCCTTACATAAGCTACATTGACGATTCATTGAATGATTCGCAAAAATCCGCCATCGAAAATGCACTGTCCTGTGAAAACTTCTACCTGATACACGGGCCCTTCGGTACCGGAAAGACAAGGACCCTGGTTGAACTTATCTCACAAGAGACAAGACAAGACCATAAGGTACTGGCAACAGCGGAAAGCAATGCTGCGGTCGACAATATTCTTGAAAGACTGATGGAGAACAAAAAATTAAACCTTACAAGGCTCGGACACCCCCAAAGGGTTTCAAAGCACAACATCACACAAACCCTTGCATACAAAGCTGAAAACCACAAGCTTAACAAGAAAATCAAAAAGATCCACAAAAAGATAGACAATATGATTGAAAAGCGCAGAGTGCACACCAAACCGACCCCTCAATACCGTCGGGGACTTGGCGATTATGACATACTGCATTTTGCCTCCAAAGGTAAAGGCACACGTGGAGTAAGCGCTGATAAAATCAAGTCAATGGCAAAATGGATTGAAATCAACCAGGAAATCGATGAGGCGCATGATGAAATCAAAAGAATTGAAAACAGAATGATCAAGAACATCATCGATGAGAGCGATGTTATTCTTGCCACAAACTCTTCGGCCGCCCTGGAATCAATCGCAAGGGTCAAGTTCGATGTTGCCATTGTTGATGAGGCTTC
This sequence comes from Methanobrevibacter thaueri, assembly GCF_003111625.1. Classification (NCBI taxonomy): domain Archaea; kingdom Methanobacteriati; phylum Methanobacteriota; class Methanobacteria; order Methanobacteriales; family Methanobacteriaceae; genus Methanobrevibacter; species Methanobrevibacter thaueri. The sequence continues at coordinate 142,726 of NZ_MZGS01000024.1, forward strand.
ACAGGCCACAATACCAAGCGTTCTGATTCCGATTGCAAAGGCCCACAGGTTCATTCTTGCAGGAGACCACAAGCAATTGCCTCCAACAATAATCAGCGAAAGGGCAGGAGAATTGGAAAAGACCCTCTTTGAAGAGTTGATAAAAATGTATCCTAACAAATCCCAGCTGCTGAATGTGCAATACAGGATGAATAGCCTGCTCATGAAATTTCCAAATAGGGAATTCTACAATAACGGATTGAAGAGCACCTCCAGCGTCGATGAGATAACCATCAATGACATTCTAGAATCAGGCCATGATGAGGAAGCATTGCTCTTTATTGACACCTCCGATGTCGAGGACAACAATGAAAGACATCTGAAGGACTCAAAATCAATTGTAAATGAGCTTGAGGCCCAAATCAGTGTCAGCATTGCTCGTGACTATCTGGATGCGGGCATCGATGAGGAGGACATTGGAATAATCAGCCCATATGCCGACCAGGTGAAGATCATACAGGAAAAAACTCCTGTTGAAGTAAAGACAGTTGACGGATTTCAGGGAAGGGAAAAGGAAATTATCATCATTTCAACTGTAAGAAGCAATGAAAATGGAAATATAGGTTTTCTAAAGGATTTGCGTAGGTTGAATGTTGCAATTACCCGTGCCAAACGCAAGCTGATTATCATCGGCAACAAGAATACCCTAAAAACCAATCCGACTTATGCAAGACTTATAAATTTTGTTGAAGATGAAGACTTACTCATAAAAATTTAGGCATACCTAAACTTTATATGCTATGAAAAACTAAATTGATAATAGAGATTGAAGTATTGTAAAATGCTTTAAGTTCTAAACTCTTGATTGAGATTATTCATTTTAATATTCATATTATGTCAACCTCAATTATATCCCTCAATTAAGAGTTTTTCTTCTGCCAACTTTTTTTATAATTATAAATACTATTAAAAACATAACATTTACCATAAAACTTATTTTTAATTATATGGTGAATTAAATGACTGATAAAGTACTTTTAGCATTCAGTGGAGGATTAGACACCTCCGTTTGTGTTAAATTATTAGAAGAAAAATATGATGTGGAAGTTATTACCGCATGTGTAGATGTGGGACAAGGCGAAGAAGAAATGGAAAAAGCAAAAAACAGTGCAGCTAACATTGGAGGATTAAAACACTACAATATAGATGCCAAAGAGGAATTCGCAAACGAATACATCGCACGTGGAATCAAAGCAAATGCAGAATACGAAGGATACCCATTAAGCACTGCCTTTGCAAGACCATTAATTGCCCTAAAACTTATAGAAGTAGCTGAAAAAGAAGGGGCAACTGCAATCGCTCACGGTTGTACCGGAAAAGGAAACGACCAATTCAGATTTGAAGCAGTTATCCGTGCAATGTCCGATTTGGATATCATTGCACCAATCAGAGAAATGAACCTGACAAGATCTGAAGAAAAGGCATATGCAGAATCCAAAGGAATCAAGTTAAGCTACGATAAAATTTACAGTATCGACGAAAACCTCTGGGGAAGAGCAATCGAAGGGGACGTCCTAGAAGACCCTGCCAACGAACCTCCAGAAGACATCTACGAATGGACCGCCTCCTGGGAAGATGCCAAAGACGAACCAGAAAAAGTGTCAATCGAATTCGAGGAAGGTATTCCCGTGGCCATCAACGGCGAAATGATGCCATTAGTTGACATTATCACAAAAGCAAATGAAATTGCAGGAGCTCACGGAATTGGTAGAGTCGATACCATTGAAAACAGAATGATTGGCATTAAAAGTAGGGAAATCTACGAAACCCCTGGAGCAAAATTGTTAATTGCAGCTCACCAAGCATTGGAAGAATTGGTTTTAACCACTGACGAGTTAAGATTTGCTGAATACATGTCAACACTTTACGCTGACTTAGTATACAGAGCTCTCTGGCAAGAACCTTTAAGAGAGGACCTTGACCAAGCAATTGACAACATGCAAGAAAGAGTAAGCGGAGAAGTTGTAATGAAACTCTTCAAAGGTTCCATTCAACCAATTATCAGAAAATCTCCATTCAGCTTACACAGCATAGAACAAATTACCTTTGAAGACAAGGAAACCGACCAAAGAGAAGTAGAAGGTATGATTAAACACCACGGTATTCAAGCTGCAAATTACCAAAAATTAAACAGATAGTTTTACACTATCTTCTTTCTTTCTTTTTTTGAACCGCTTCAATGAAATAGTCATTGAAAAATCCACGATTATAATCAAAGAGTTCCATAAAACTGGAATCGATAATATACATCACACACCAGTCATCCTTATCCCTGATGCCTCTACCGTAGGCTTGCATCAAAGCCATGACCGCCTGATAATAATACCATTTCGGATCCTGTTCCTTACGATAATTGACCTGCTCGTTCAATTGCGGATATGGGATTTTGAACATGATTTGGAACCTGCACAAATCCCCCTTGAAATCAACACCGTCCTTTACAGACGCACCTATGAGAACTATGTTGTCCTTGGATTCACTGAACTGCCTCAATACCTGATTTCTGTTCTCCCCACCGACAAAAAGGAAATCATACCCCTTAAGATTATCCATAATCCAAAATGCCTGTTCATTGCTTGATGTATGGATAACTCCATTTTCGTTTGGGTGTTTGTCCAAAATCTCCTTAATCTTGATGATGGCCCTCTTGTTTTTCCAATTTGGATTTTTGCCATGATTGCCGCTTAGTCTGGCAGCAAAATCAGGATAGATTGGTCTTTTATTAACATCGAATGGGCTTTTCTCATAGATGTAATAGGTTTCATCAGGATTGATATTGTTCCATTCACAGAACTTGTCCTTGCTTCCAAGTGTTCCTGTCAGGAAAATGCAGACATTACCCAAATCCAATAGCTTTTGAGTATCATCCACAACGGAAAACGGTTTGAACTCCGCAGAAATGTCCATCTGATTGTTTAGGATTGCCTCCTTTTCAGGCAAGTCGATGATCAGTTCATTAGCCTGCAAACCCAATGTGATTGCCGCAAAGGACTTCATGTCCTGCTCAAGGTTTTGCTTTTCAACATAATCAAAATTGGAATACTTTGAAGGGTCGCTTTCAAACTCATCCAAGGTGACCTGGACAGACTTGTTGGCATCCCCCTCGATTTTCTTGATTCTCTTGTTGCATTCCTTGATTAGGTCATCGCACAACCTGATCCAATAATCTGAATCCTTCTTGAGCTTATTGATTGAGTTGGTGGCAACCATTAGAGGCTCGAATATGTCAATACCGAATTTGGTTGAAATGTATTCCCTATTCAGTTCGGATGATGACAGCATCAGCATCTTGCGTTCCAGATTATGAGCCTCATCCAAAATCAGCAATTCACGAGGGTCAAGAATAGGGCTTGCAACGCTTGCATAATAAAAATAATCATAATTTGTTAATACGTTTTTTGATTGCTTGGCCTTATTCAGAGCCAGATTGTATTCGCAATCACTGCACCTTCTCAGGTTATACTCCGCTTTGATGCAGAAGTCACAGCTGCCCGTATAGTTGCACTTGTAGTTTCCACGGCCCTTAATCTCAACCAGCATGTCTGAAAAGTCATCCAGATATTGTTCCTGGAGCTGTTTTGTCATTGTAAGGATATATGAATCCTCATACATGTTTGCAATGGTTGTGGCGACCGCACTTTTGCCTATACCGGTACCAGCCTCAAGGATTATGTACTTGAAGCCCTTCTTGATTGCAAAATTAATTTCATTGATGAGTCTGATTTGGCTGTTTCTCGGATTGTACTTAGGCAGCGACCAGTAAACCATCCAGTCAAGATTCGAATCATTGTTCTCCATAGCTTTCCCTCATCAATTTTATTAACAAATTAATAATAATACTATATCAAATATTTTATTTAAAACTTTATTTTTGAATTTGGGGAAATATTAATATCAATAAACAATATACATAATAATATGTCTAAAATCAACGAATTACAAGAAATTATCGACATTTCAGACAATATCGTGTTTTTTGGAGGGGCAGGAGTTTCAACAGAAAGCGGAATACCTGACTTCAGGTCTGAAAGCGGCATTTTTAAAAGCCTGGAAAAATACGGAGACACACCGGAAAACCTGGTTTCACACAGTTATTACTTAGACCATACCGAAGAGTTCTTCGAATACTACAAGGATACCCTAGTCTTCAGGGATGCCGAGCCAAATTCCGCTCACTTTAAACTGGCGGAACTTGAAAAGGCAGGAAAGCTGAAGGCTGTGATAACCCAAAACATTGACGGACTTCATCAAAAGGCGGGAAGCAAGGAGGTATTGGAGCTTCACGGAAGCGTTCACAGAAATTACTGTCAAATCTGCAATAAGAAATACTCATTGGATTATATCATGGAAAGTGAGGGAATTCCCAGATGTGAGTGTGGTGGAATCGTCAAGCCTGATGTGGTTTTATACGAAGAGCCATTGAACAATGCCGTCTTAAGCTTTGCAATCGACTACATTCAGAATGCCGATACCCTGATAATCGGAGGAACCTCACTTGTGGTCTATCCCGCTGCAGGGCTGATTAATTACTTCAATGGGAATAAATTAGTATTGATTAATAAAAGCGAGACACCATATGACGATTTGGCAAGTCTAGTCATTAACGATGCCATCGGAGAGACTTTGTCCCAAATCGAAGTCAAGTGATTCTGGAATCAATTCAATGCCCTCCAGTTGGTTGTCACATCTGTAGACCAATATTTCAACGCCGGATTCATATGCCTCGTTTAAAGTTTGGCTGAATACCGGATCATTTTCCCAATTCGGCCTGAATAACTTGCCGAGCGGATGTTGAATTAAAAAGAACACACAACATCTATTGCCTTGTTTTTTAAGCTTCATCAGTTCCTTTAGATGTTTTGCTCCACGTTCTGTCGGAGCATCCGGAAATCTTGCTTCACCATCAACAATCAAGGTTACACCTTTCACCTCAACGTAACATTCCTCATTTTCATTAGCCAAGTATATATCTATTCTTGAGTTGTCGACGGTTTTCTCCCTTTGATGGAAATCATAACATGAAAGTTCCTTTATTTTGCCATTTATGATTGCTTCATATGCAATGCTATTGGCTTGCTGGGAGTAAAGTGATACCAAAACCCCCTTGTTTTCTACAAAATGAAGTGAAAATTTGGTCTTTCGATTGGGATTATCCGATGGCTTGAGCCAAACAACTGCATTGTCAACCAAAAGCTCCTTGCAGCGCCCCGTATTTGGCACATGAGCAATTTCAAGTTTGCCTTCAACCTCTACTTCAGCAATGAACCTATTCGGACGGTTCTTAAAGATTCCCTTAACATAATCCATCTTTCATCACACTACCAATGTAGGACACCAAATCGGTTGCTGAAAAACCGTTTCCCTTAGTCTTGTAAGCCTCATCGCCTGCAAGTCCATTGATAAATACTCCAAGACATGCGGAATCAAAAGTGCTTAATCCTTGTGAAAGTAGACTGACTGTGATGCCTGCAAGTGCATCGCCTGTTCCCCCAACAGTCATGCCAGGATTTCCTGATTTGTTTATTCTGAATTTGGTACCTGATAAAATTAAATCATATTGACCCTTAACAATGACGGTGCCCTTTATTTGACGGGTGATTTTCTGGAATTGGGTGATGTTTTCATCGACATGATTGAAGTCATATGAATCCAAATCCAACTTCAGCTCATCAGTGACATTGAAAAATGACTTGAACTCAAATATGTGCGGTGTTAAAATGATATCGTCACGGCTTTCAATTAATTTTAATTCGACTTGCTTTAATGCGTCCGCATCCAGAACTATAGGCTTTTTGATTTTTGCAACCAGAACATTGAATAGTTTTGAGGTTTCCTCATCAATACCTGCTCCCGGACCTATTAAAACTGCATCCACATTATCGGCAAGCTCCAAAATCTCTTGAGAATGATTTAAGGATAATTTGTCCCCGTCCAATGATTTGACAATCAGGTCAGGTGATGTTGATTTAATGGCTTCGGCAGATTTTTGGGGGCTTGCAACATACACCAGATCTGCACCTGCGCCAATCGCAGCCATTCCCGCAATGGCAGGAGCTCCTGAATAATCCTTAGAACCTCCAATGACCAATAGCCTTCCATTGTTTCCCTTATGGGATGACAAGTCACGATTCTTAAGCCTTAAAAAATCACCGTAATTGATAAAGTATTCCGCTTCAAATGGAATTCCAATATCTGCAGTCACCAATCCGCCAACGAGTTCCTCATCTGCTTCCCTTACTCCTGTCTTGATTTTATGAAAACTGATTGTGTAGTCGGGAACAACCGCCAAATCGCTTATCTCTCCGGTCAATGGATCCATTCCTGAAGGAACATCAACACTGATCTTCACGCCTTTGGATTCGTTGATGATTTCAATTGCTCTTCTGATGTTTGTCTGAAGATTTCCATTGATTCCGGTTCCCAAAAGTCCATCGACAATCACATATTCTGAATCATTGCTTTTTGCAACTTCACAATTGTCAATGTCCTCCAATGTCTTTAGGTTGTAAATGTTTAAGCGTGACAGTCTTGGTTTCATGTTCTGCAGTATTTCAAGATTGGTCTTTGAATAGGGAGACCTAATGTTGTCCTTTAACATGTAGATATCCACATCATAGCCTCTGTTAAGCAGATATCTTGCAGCGACAAAACCGTCACCGCCGTTTCCACCGGAACCTGTGAAAATCACCACTTTGACCGGTTTTGAGAAAGTGTAAACCGCAATTTTGCCAACTTCTTCCGCCAAGGATTTGCCTGCGGATTCCATTAGGCAAAGCCTGGATAAACCTAAATATTCACAATTATTGTCCGTAACCATCATGTCAATAGGATTCATAATATTCAACACTTTTAGTCTTTACAACAATATTTTGTATTGCATTCAATATTAAATTTTTTCAAAGGGAATATGCTGCAAAAACTAAATGATGATTTGATTAAAAAAACAATAAAAATATCAAAGCATATGCTTCAGATTTTAAAAAAAAACAAAAAAAAGGTTTTGAGTTTAGTTTACTCAAAACATTAAGAATATTCAATTATATAATCTATTTAACTGTAATTTTAACTGATTTGGAAGCTGATTTGTAGCATCCATTTCCAGCGAATTTTACAGTTGCGGAATGTTTGCCTTTTTTGGTTAATTTTGTTATTTTAAAGGTAGCTTTACCTTTGGAATTGGTAGTAGCTTTATATTTTTTACCTTTAACTTTTAAAGTAACTTTAACCTTTTTCAATGCTTTTCCAAGATTAGTTTTCAAAGTAACAGTATATTTTTTGGTTTTGACTTTTGCTTTGAAAGCCTTATTCTTAGCAGTTAATTTAGAAGCTGCTTTTTTAACTGTAATGGTCTTTTTCACTGTAGCCTGACCATATTCTGCAACAATGTAATATGTTCCTGCTTTTAAACCTTTTAGGTCCACGGTTGCAATACCATCACTTCCGATGTGACCTACATATTCCTTATTGTTGATGGTAAATACAACATTACCTTGGGTTACGGTTTTATTTCCGGATTTGACACTGACCTTATAGGTTAAAGTTGGAGTATAAACTGAAGTCAAATCATCAGCTTCAATTTTATCAGAAGCACCGAACATATCCATGAAACTGGAAAAATCAAAAGTCATATTTGTTCCGTTTAAAAAGCTTGAAATATTGAAGGATGTTCCGTTACCGAAACTGAAGGTACCGTTTAATAAACTTGAGATATTGAAGGTTGTTCCGTTACCTAAACTGAAAGTACCATTTGTCAAGTCTCCAATGTTGAAGGTTGTTCCATTTATATTAAAAGTCATATTTCCAAAATTGAAAGTTCCGTTACCTCCAAAGGTGCCTTTGCCGGAACCAAAACCTTCATTGAGAACCTCTTCTTTTTCAACAACATCTGTGCTTACTACTTCATCTTCATTATCTGCAGAGATGATCTCTGAATCATCAATATCTACACTTACTGCTTCATTTTCACTATCAACAGAGACAATAGTATCGTTGGCAACATCATCGGCAGCGCTTACTGCACTGATGGCAATTAATGAAAACAAAACCAGTGCCATTAATATTAAGGTTTGCTTAATCTTCATTATTTTTTTCCTCCTTTTTAAATTTACAAAATATTAACATTCTTAATATATCATAGTCATTACATTTAAAAGTATTCATTTTTTAATATTAAATTATTGAATATAATTGAAAAATTCGTAATAAATATTAAAATTGATAATTCTAATAAATTATTACTAAAAAATTTTTAAATTGCAAATAATTATCAAAAAAACTTCAATATATTATACAATTTTTAATAAAAATCCCTACATATAAAATAACTTTTAAAAAATTCCCATATGATATGATTTTTTAAAAAAAATACTTCAAAACAATATAATATTCAAAAAAAACTCCAATATATTATATAATTTTAAATAAAAATTCCAAAATACAATATAATTTTTTAAACAAAAACACACACATATTACCTACTTTTTTAAACAAAAAATGCCACATAGTATATAATTTTTTTAAACAAACCCCCCCACATCTCATAAATAATAAAATTTTCTAAACAAAAACACACACAGATAACATAATTTTAAAAAAATTTCAACATTATATGGTGATCTTAAATTTTCAAGAGAATTAAAAAAAAATTTGAAGTTCATTGTCCTACAAATGGGATAGGATTTAATATATAATAGGATAATAGTTAATAATATATCTTAAAGAAAGGAAAAATCACATGAGAAAAATAACTATTCGACTTTTAACAAGATTGCCCCAGAAATATGTGGGAAGCGGACTAATATTAATTCTGATTTTATTCATATACGGAATACTGGGATCTTATTATATAATGGGCCTGAATCCCGTTGATTCCGTTTATTATTCAATAATCACAATGGCCACAGTCGGATATGGAGATTTGACCCCACAAACAGGAATTCAAAAGCTTTTTGCAACAACCCTCGCTCTCGGAGGAGTTGCATTGCTTGCATATGTGTTTAATATGATGTTAACAAGTTTTCAGGAAAAAATGAGTGAATATTCAAAAGGAGCCAGGATAATGAAAGCAATTGAGAATATGGAAGATTATTATATTCTTTGCGGTTACGGAAGAGTTGGAAGAGTAGTGTTTAAAGAACTGGTTAGCAGAAACCAGAATGTTATTGTTATTGATAAAGACGAGGATGTATGCAATCAGATTGAAGAGCACGACAATGTCGTGGTGCTCAACAGGGATGCCATTGAAAACGATTTGGTGACAAAACTGGCAGGAGAAAACTGCAGCAGTGTCATCGTATGTACTGGAAATGACGTCGATAATCTATTTATCGTGCTTACAATACGTGAAATCAATCCTGATGCATGGATTGTGACAAGAGCAAGTAAAATGGAAAACATATCAAAACTCAGGAAAGCCGGAGCGGATAAAATCGTATCCCCAGAGTTAAGTGGAGGACATGACATGTATTTCGAGTCCACAAGACCTCATCTTCTAAGAATAACTGTCCAACATGAGATTGATGAAATCCTTGACGAGTTTAAGATAATCAGCAAACATAACTGTACCCTGGAAAACATTGACTATCACTTGCCTGGAATCGAAACCCCTCTTACACGTCAAATAAAAACTATGAAAATCGATGACGGTGAGAGATTCATGAATCATCTAAACACACATGATGATGAAAGACATGCATTGACAAATCTATACAAAACAACAAACCGTGTTCACTCACATTTAATATCTGGGCCAGATAAAATCACATTTGATAAATTGGTTAAGGATCTGGAAAAACAAGAGAAAATCATCGGAATCAATCTGACAAACGAAGAGATATGTGAAATAACAAAAAAAGAAATTTATTAAGTACAATTATTGATGATAATTGTACTTTTAACTGAAACAAAGTATTTGAGGTTTCCTGAATAAATCAAAACATTATAGTTTCCTATTCCCAGGGATTTTGGATTGAATCTAGCCACTCCTTTCGAATCGGTTTTGATTGTATAGACCTTGTTTTTTATTTTTAATTTTAACTTTAGACCCTTGATTGGCTTTTTAGTCTTCTTATCCTTGACAGTAATCTCAAATGTTTTGGATTCATTGAGAGTTGTATTGAGTTTTGAAGCCTTGACTGTTGTCTGTGTCTTGATCAGCTTATCTATGCTTCCAAACTTATATGTTCCAAGGAATTTGCTTGATGGAGTTTTTGGAAGACTATTTTTGGATATGAACTTGCCCTTGAAGATAATGTTGTCCTTCAGATGACCTGTGCTTTTTCCAACAAGACGACCGTTATCGTTTGCGGCATAAACCTTCAATGTTGAAGATGTTTTTCCATCAACAGTTGTTGCTTTCCAATGGAATGCTGTTGCATCCCTTCTGTTCACTCCAAATGAATCTGTTGCGGCAACCTTAATTGCAGCTTTTGCAGGGTCATTGCTGTACTTAGTCCATGTTCCATGCCTAAACATTGACCTTGCATTCGGAACATCGATGAACTCACCAGGTTTAAGTTTGCCCACCTTTATGCCGCTTGCCCATACAATGGCATATTTGCCGTTAGGTGCCTTGATTGAAAAGTGACCACTATTCAATTTTCTTTCATTGCGCTGAATCTTTTTTAAATAATATTTTGTAATCTTTCCTGACTTGATTATCTTACCTGCAAGATTTTCGATTGCATGATTTACAACCGGATTATCCCAACCACCGGTTCCTGCCATCCAACCGTCGGCAGTGGTTATGGAATGGAAGAAGTAACTATCAGTCTTGTACTGCTTGACTGCCAATTTTCCATTCAATTTATACTTGACAATGTGCAATGTTTTTGCATTTGTCGCATCCCTTCTAAATCCTGCAACAGCTTCAGTGTTGCTCACCTGAAGATATAAAGAAGAGCAAGCCATTTCAGCAGTTTCCTTAATGGTCAGGACTGCCTTGGTTTTTTTAGCCTTCAAGTATGCATTCTTCTTAAGTGAAACGACAACCTTATAAGATCCGACATTAAAATTCTTCTTCAGTTTGGCAATACCATTGGAGTCTGTAGTTGCATAATAAGTCTTATATTTGTTGTTTTTAAGGACTTTAAATGCCACCTTAACCCCCTGAACGGGATTTTTGGTAACTTTATTAATGACTTTTGCCTTTAAATAGAATCCTGATTCGAAATATGTCTTGAAATTTTTGGTTTGAATTGCCAATGTTGCCTTGTTCACCTTAACAATGGCATTTGCAATACTTGAAGTGTAGTTCTCATCACCGTCAAATTTAACCTTTGCACAATAGGTGCCCGGTTTTAAATTAAGTTTTAAAACTATTTTGCCCTCAACATCAGTAGTTCTATCATATATCTTACTGTTTATGAGAATAGAAACTCTTTTATTTGAAATCGGCTGATTGTTGCTATCCTTCAAATAACTGACAAACTCTGAATTTTCCTTGTAATAAGTGGTGACGTCTTCAGATGCTATTTTAGTGCTCATCGGACAAGAATCATCTACACCCATATTTGAAGAGCTATTTATGTCATTATCAATTTCATCATTTAGGGAATTTTCATCAACCGGCTGAGAGACTGACTCATCGATTAAAGCGATTTCATCAGTGCCATTGTCCGATGCTGAAACAAAACCGATGCTTAAAAGAATTAAAAGTAGAATTGGAACAATTAAAAATCTTTTACTTGACATGATTTGACCCCATATTTAATTTAATAACAGTCTGTACAGACATGTGTGACAATTATTATTATGTGAAATATAGGATATAAAATGATATTATAAAAATTTTCTAATTAAAAAAAGTAAAAAAGTAGAGAATATGAAATTCTCTAGAATAAGTCTTGTAAGTGGATTTGGTAAGGTCCTAAGCTTCCACCGTAGTTACCAGCACCGATTTCGATAACACCAGGTACTTGACAAGCAGCTTCAATACCTGCTTTCATAGCAGCTTTAACAGCTTCTTCGTCAACACCGTCAATAACGATTTCCATGTTTCCGAATACGTTTTCTGGTAATTCAGTTTCAACTTGGTCTTTTAAAGTTACACATTCTTTTTCGTTGGTGGATGCGCTCATGAAAGAGTATTTGGAACCTGTTTTGGAACCAGAAGCAACCATACCACCGGAGAAAGGAGTGATCACACCAGGAACAGCGTGAATTGCATCAACAGCTGCTTCAGCAGCAACGATAGATGTCATTTGACTGTCACCCATAATGAAGAAGTTTCCACCAGCTACTCCATCTTTGCATCCCATTTCGTCTTCTACTAAGAATTCACCAGACATGATTGGGATTACGTGCATTTTTTTACCGTTTACATCTTTTTCAGTTTCGTATCCGTCACCGAAGAACTTGAGTTGTTTTCCGGTTGGGAAGGATTCTTCACTTTCTAAAGCATTGAATGCTGCTGCAGTAGGAGCGGTTAAAACACATTGTCCGATTCTGTCCATGATTTGTCCGCCTAAAGCTTTTTTGGACATGTGGCAGATCATGATTACATAACCTGGTCTTCCATCTGGAGAGTCAGTTGGAGGAATGTATTGGTCAATACCTGCTTCTGCAGGACATCCAATAACTGAAGTAGCAAATCCAGTAGCTTCAGTAGCTGCAATTTTAGCTAAATGTTTAGTAGCTGCAGTAATAATCAATCTAGATACTTTAATTCCAAAACCTTCAGCAAAGGTGTCTTGTATTTCTACGCCATTAATTTCCATAATTTCACCAAAATTTTTTTAAAAAATAATTTTTTTGTGATAATAAAATTTATGATTATAAATTAAAATAAAGTTTTCTATTTTAGCTAGGAAACATGATTTTCAAAAAGTCATTTGACACCGATGAACTCATCTAGAATTGGCATTTTCGCTAAAATATAGATTATAATCCAAGATAATACGAATCCTGTTAAGAACAGTATAAGATAGTCGATTGTGAAGTTGAATGACAGATGCAGGATTTTGCGAACTACCATAATCATCTGACTGTGAATCAGATACATGCCGTAACTGCATATTGAAATGGAGGTTATGATTCCCTTAGCTGATTTTGGAATGCTGTTTAGAGCTGTGCTTGTTTTAAAGAGGCAAAAGACCCCAATAGCCACAATAATCACGAGAATGGAATACCTATGGAATTCAAACAGTATGGAAGTGCCAACCACCATATAGGAATATGCAAGCATTGCAATGGAAGGCAGCAATATCAAGATCCAGGAAATCCATCTGCTGTTGAACACCTTCCTTTCAGTGTATCGCAGATAATAACCCAAAACCACAAGACCCATCGGACTTATGAAATAGGACAGCTTTACAGGACACTCAATCATCAGCGTGTAATCGAACAGTGTTGTTATGACCCAAATGGCCAGGAAGTATTCCAGTTCGGACAATTCCGCATGCTTGATCCACTTGTTGAATATCGGCATTGTCAGATACACGCCCAGCATCATCCAAAAGAACCAGTAAACCGCCGAACCAGGTGCCTTGCACATCAAAGTGTTCCAGAAGACCCTCAAAATGCCCATTATTCCAAAACTCTTAACAAAACCTACGCTCGGAATGAAATAAGACGCCGCAACAAGCAAGACTGTGAATACGGCTGACCAAAATACAAACGGCTTTACAATGCGGGGAATCCTTTTGGACAGAAATCCTTTGATGTCCCAATCACGGCCCAGAAGCAACGCTCCGGAAAGCATCAAAAACAAATCAACGCCTATTCTGAAGAAATTGTTTGCGAAAGTCTCGTAAAATCCGCTGAAGGAATAAATCGTATGGATGTCATAGCTCATCATTTCCCCAAGGTGGCCTGTGACATGAAGCAGAACCACACAAAGAATGGCAAAAGCCCTTAGGGCATCAAAATAAAAAATTCTTTTGGAAGCATTAGTCATAGAATCTATCCGTCGTCTTTTGAGTCGTCCTCTAGGGATTCCTTAATTTCATCAGGTGATGAAGAGCCGGTCGCCTTATCCAAGACTGATGAACCATAGTGAGGCAAGATGACTAATCCCAGGATTGTAGGCATCCAAAATGAAATTAATCTCTCGATAACAGTGGCCGCCGCACTGACGGATGTGGATATTCCTGCTGCTGAATAAAACAGAATCATCATACCGTCAACAGCACCTAATCCTCCAGGCAATAGTGGAATCATACCCACAAGGCAGGCTACGATGAATACTTCACCGATTACGATTAGGTTCACCTGAGCCCCGAATGCAAGGAATACGAAATAAACCCTTAAAATCTCCATAATCCAAACCAAGAAGGACAAAGGTATTGTGTAGGACAGTACCTTCTTATTGGAAATCAACAGTCTCATGGTTTCCTGGAATCCGAAGACCGCATCATGAATTTTCATTTCCAGATCATCTGAATTTTTCTTATAGAATCTTCTGACAAGTGCTATTATCCATCCTTCAACCCTCTTACCGAATCCTGGGTTGATGCACATGTAAATAAGTACAATCAATACTGCGACAATTGCAATCACTGCCAAAACCATCACAATCAATAGCCATGTGTCAACATTGAAATAAATAGCCATTGCTGCAATTGTGATTGCCGCCAAAACAACGAATGGAAAAGTATCCAATGCCCTGTCTGCCACAACTGTCGCAAATGTCTCTTCAAACGGATATCCGTTTTCCTTAGATAGGAGATATGCCCTCACAGGCTCTCCTCCACCACGTCCTGATGGGGTGAGATTGTTGATTGCAAGACCGACCAGCAGTATTGGAAGCGTTTTCCTGACGCTGGTCTTAATGTCCGCAAGGTCGTTGAGGACTTTCCAACGCAATGTGTATAGGAAGAAGATTACAAACTGAATTACAATAGCTATAATGATTAATTTAATGTTGGCCAACTTTAAGGCCTCTACAACCTCATCAATACCTATGAAGTAGAGCATGACAGCTAAAATAAGTATGCTAATCCCTAAAAAAAATAATGTTTTGCGGTCCATAGTTTAATAATAGTTTATGGATTTTAATACTTATAAATTTATATAGAATTTTATTCAAATTATTACAATAATGAGGTATATTACTAAAACTGATTTGAGGATTATAGCCAGAAACTCTGGAATGCTGATGATTGGGATTGGAATAATGTGTCTAATCCCCTTAGTGTTCGATTTGATATATTTTGAGTTTGATGTAATCAGTTTTGTTATTCCCGCCGGAATCTCCGGATTCAGCGGACTGTTCCTGATGAAATATTTTGAGGATTATGCCGACAAGAAGATACGTCTTAAGCATGGTATGATCATATCCTCCTTTGCGTGGATCTGGGCTGCAATCATCGGAGGGGTTGTCTTTACCCTTGCCACACATATCCCTCTTCTTGATGGTGTTTTTGAAAGCCTGTCCGCACTTACCGGAACCGGAATAACAATGTTCAACGATGTTGAGATATTACCTCACAGCATACTATTTTTTAGAGCATTCGAACAGTGGATTGGTGGTTTGGGAGTGGTAGTTATGGTCATAAGCGTTTTGACCAGACCAGGTTCTGTATCATCAACACTTTACCAGTCCGAAGCTCGTGAAGAACGTTTGAAACCTAGTGTAAAAACCACCCTTGAAAAGACCATAGAAATCTATATAATCTATACCGTTGGCGGAATAATCCTATATCTGCTTGCGGGAATGCCAATTTTTGATTCAATATGTGCTACATTCCACATAATTTCCACAGGAGGAATGGGAATTAAAAACGCGAATATGGCCTATTACAATAGTGACATAATCTATTTCATCACAATAGTCCTTATGATACTTGGTGCTACAAGCTTTATGGTCCATTACAAGGTCATCAAAACTAGGGGAAGGTCACTTATTAACGATTTGCAGTTCAAAATAATAATTTCAGCCATTGCGGGCGTTACATTGCTTCTTTATTTTACTTCAACTATCGTCCCAATGGAGTTGCTGTTTACCGTCGTATCAGCAATCACAACAACAGGAGCAACAATTGTCCCTGCACCTGTAATGGGCAACTGGCCGCCATTTGTTCTGGTTTGCCTGATGTGTCTGATGCTGACCGGTGGTTCAACAGGATCCACTGTAGGTGCAATTAAGCTCGTGCGTATGATTACCTATTTCAAAGGAATATACCGCCACATCAGAGAAATCCTGTCTCCTGAAGGAAGAGTCGTGCCAGTTACACTTCATGGGCGAAAGATTCCTGAAAAAGCCATTGCACAGGCAGGTAACTTCATTACATTATACATGATGTTCATAATGTTTACATGGGCATTATTCTGTCTGTTCGGATATGACCCATTCAAAAGTCTGTTCAGCGTAATCACCCTTCAAGGGAACAACGGTTTGGATAGTGGAGTCATCACCAATGCATTGCATCCTGCACTCAAGGCCATAAGCATACTTAACATGTGGACCGGAAGGTTGGAAATATATCCGGTATTGATTACACTGAGAACATTTTTCGAAATATTTAAAAGATAATATGTATACTATAATTAATATTGAATAACAATGTTAGTTAGGTGATTTTATGTACATTATTATAATGGGCGGAGGCCGTGTTGGTCTAACCCTTGCAAACTTGTTAAGTGAAGAAGGAAACGACATTACCTTAATTGAAAGTGATGAAACATTGTGTAATGAAGTGGCAACAGACTTAGATGCGCTTGTAATCAATGGAAATGGTACAAATTCCAAATTGCTTGAAGAAGTAAACATTGATGATGCTGACGCTTTCGTTGCAGCCACTGGAAATGATGAGGCAAACCTGCTTTCATGCATTCTAGTTAGGAAATATGATGTTAAAAGAATTATTGCACGTGTAAGTAACCCTGACCACGAAGAGGCATTCAGAGAGGTTGGAATTGATGAGGTAATCAGTCCAGAAATAACCGCCGCAAAACAATTGCAGCAAGTCGTAACCAATCCTCTTGTTGTGAAATTGACTACACTCGGCGAAGGTGACGCTGAAATCCATGAAATGACAATAACTAATGACAAGGTAGTTGGAAAACGCTTTAAGGAAATATCTCCTAATAAAGATTATATCATTATTGCCACCTATAAAAGCGGCAAATTAGCTATTCCACAACCTGATGACACCATCGCACGTGGAGAAAAAATCACACTTCTTGTAAAAAGAGGAAAATTGAATAAAGTTACCAAAAAATTAGAAAAATAATTATAATAATGAATAGGACATTCTAATATGTTCCTTTCCATTATTTTCCACTATTGGACCATGGCCAGGATAAATGTTTTTAACGTCCAGCTCAGTTAACCTGCGGACACTGTTTTTCATGTCATTATAATCTCCGCCAATGTCCATTCTACCGACTCCACCACCTGCAAAGATAGTGTCTCCTGAAATTATGCTTTCACCATCCCATAAGCAAATTCCACCCTTTGTATGGCCTGGAGTGTGAATTACCTCAAAATCGGCTATTTTATCCCCTTCCTCCAGTTCAATGTCCACCCTGGAGTTGTCAACACCTTCAAAAGCGGACATGGAAGTGCCTAGGGTATCCTCGTTTTTAATGGAAATCGCATCGAACTTATGGACGGCAACCTTGGCGTCAGGGAAGAAATGATTGCCCCCAATATGATCAAAGTGACAGTGAGTATTGACCACCAATTCAATGTCCTCAGGTTCAACGCCATTTTCACGAAGTTTGGAGAACAAGTAATCCTTATTATGGCCCGCACCAGTATCCACGAGTATATTATCATTGATTAGATAACAATTTGAATCATAATTATAGCCTAAAATAAAAACAATGGAACTCATGAAAGATAATATAATCAAGAAAGTAATTAAAAGTTTTGAAAAAAAAGTTTTATAAGAAAATGGGGTCACAGGGATTTGAACCCCGATCCTGGGATTTCTCTTGCCTCAGTACTCCAATTGTTCATCACAACAAGTACTGTTCAGTTACGCGTATATTTCTTCAAAGACAACTGGAGTCCCAGATGATGCCAGGTTACACCATAACCCCACATAACATACAATCATAAATTACATTTTAATAATATATAAATATTTGCAATTAGTCAAATTTCATCTGCTTATCTATACCTGCTATTTCATCAATTTCAAACCCTTTCTCAAGCGCATAATCCTTTTCAACCTTATAATTTCCATTTTTGGTTCTAGGAGTACTGTCAGGTTCTAAAAATAGCCATTTGGTGTATTTGAATCTTACTCCAATATATGGCTTTGCGCCAAAGATTTTTGAAAATTCGCAAAGAGAAGAAATTTGATCCTCTTCAATATAGATTTTATCTTTTGTAGTTGTTTTAACCTCAATAGCCAAATATATTTTGCCGTTTCCTGCTATCACATCAGGCAAAGGTATTTTGGTAGCTCCCCCTGATGCAGGAGCCCTCATAGCTGCAAAATTCCTATCCCATAATTTATGAACTAATTCTCTTTCTTCTGCTGATCCTTTCTTTGCCATTTAAACCCTCAATTAAATAGTTTGATTTAATGATATATAAACAAAAGGAGAGAGCATTTGGGAAGTATTCTGAAATCAAAAAAAGTATAATAATAAAGGCCGGAGCCGAGATTCGAACCCGAGTCCCGGGATCCACAGTCCCGGAGGATGACCACCTACCCTACCCCGGCAGTTTGATAAATAAATGAAATTGTTAAAATGCGGGAGCAGGGATTTGAACCCTGGTAGACCTGCGTCAACAGGTCCTAAGCCTGTCCCCTTTGGCCTCTCGGGCACCCCCGCTTATGAAAACAAAGGATACATAGAAACCATTAAAAATCTTAACAAAAGTTTTAAAATGCTCCGGCCGGGATTCGAACCCGAGTCTTCGGCTCGAAAGGCCGAAATGATTGGCCGGACTACACCACCGGAGCATACAAATACAAATGAATTTCAATTAACATGGGCCCAATGGGGTTCGAACCCATGACCTTCCGGTTATGAGCCGGACGCTCTACCTGGCTAAGCTATGGGCCCAAAAGCGCCATCGACAGGACTCGAACCTGTGACCAATCGGTTAACAGCCGAACGCTCTACCTACTGAGCTACGATGGCATAAGACACCCATCGGACTTAACCAAATAAAACCCATGATTAAATATCAAAAGACTTTAAACAGTAATAATAACTTTGTGTTTACCCACTATATAAACCTTTTGGTATTTCCACTAATTTGACTAAAAAAAATCAAATCTATACAATAATTAATTTAAACTAGTATATAAAGTTTAAGAAACAAAGATACCAACATGGATTCTAACATATTTGACTTAATTAAAAAAGCTAATGACACAACGCTCAACAGGCATGGCAATCTAATTACGCTTGAAAGAGCTGTGTTCCTATCATGGTGGTGCGACAAGGGAGACTGCGCATTCTGCTACATGTCAACGCAAAAAAACAAAATAAAAGACCCGACAAAAGCAAGAAGAAACATATACAATATTTATGCAGAAGCAGAAATGTGCAAACGTCTTGACTGGAATATTGAGTTTCTCTCCGGAGGTTACGAATCCTTCAGCACCCAGGAAATAAAGGAAATTGCAACCACAATAAAGGACATCACCGGAGATGGAGTCTGGTTGAACACAGGAATAACAGATGAATTGGGAGAATATGGCTCTGAAATCAAGGGAATAACAGGTGCCGTTGAGGTTGCAAATCCTGAAATCCATGAGAGAGTCTGTCCATCTAAAAAATTAGATGACATAAGCAATATGTTAGATACCGCAGATGATTTAGGATTTAAAAAAGCAATAACCATTATTTTAGGTCTTGGCGAAACATTGGAAGATGTTGACTATATCATAGATTACATTAAAGATCACAAAATCGACAGGGTGATTTTTTACTCCTTGAATCCTCACAAAGAAACCATTTATGCAAACTCATCACAGCCTGCATCACTCTATTATGCCCAAGTTGTGGCACAAGTCAGGCTAGCATTCCCAGACATTGAAATAATCTGCGGAACATGGATTGACAATTTGGCAAATATCGGAATATTGATATTGAGTGGAGCAAATGGAATAACCAAATTCCCATTATTCAAGATGTTCGCAACAAAATACGGCAAAAGAGTTGAAGAGGAAGTTAAATGGGCAGGACGTGAACTAAAAGGAACATTCACCGACAAATCACAATTAGGCCCTGAAAAAAGTGAAGTCTCCCCTGATTTGGACAAGTTTATAAAACGATATGTTAAAGAATCATTAAAAAATAAATACTAATATAATATAAATTATTAATAAAAATCATTGAATGTAGGTGTTTTAATGGCATTGAATGTAGGCGTCATTGGTGCGGGTGCATTAGGTACTGCAATTGCCCAAACGATGAGCGAAAATGTGGATGAATTATTACTACATGTTAGAAAACAGGATTTATGTGATGATATCAACAATACAGGATACAATACTCAATATTATCCCAATAACAAATTAAATGAAAATATTAAGGCTACAACTGATATTAACGATTTGAAAAAATGCGACATAATCTTTTTAGCAATACCCTCTTCAGCATTTAGAGAAACTTTAAAAAACCTAAAAGAAGTGCTTGAAGAAGAGACAATTATTGTTACAACCGCAAAAGGAATCGAATACCCTTCATTGAAATCAATGGGTGATTTGATATCAGAATACTTTGATGAAAACTATGTTGCACTGTCAGGACCTAACTTTGCATCAGAAATAATGTTAAATCAACCGACCATTACAAATATTGCTTCAAGGAAAGCGGAAAACTCCCAGAAAGTAAAGGAAGTATTGTCTACCAAACAGTTCAAGGTGAAAATAATTGATGATATCAAAGGGATTGAACTGTGCGGAGTTTTGAAAAACATCAATGCAATAGCTAATGGAATATGTGAAGGAATGAACATTAACGAAAATGCAAGATACAGCATCCTGACAAGAGGATTTAAGGACACAATTGAAATCATTGAATCCTTTGGAGGAAATTCAGATACCGCGCATGAATACTGTGGATTTGGAGATCTGATTATGACTTCCACCTCATCTGAAAGTAGAAATCATACATTGGGTATCCTATATGGCCAAAGACTGGTTATTGATGAAGCAGCCAGCGGAATCGTGTTTGAAGGTAAAAACTCAATCAGGGCAGTGAGAGACATTTGTGAGAATAACAATATTGACAGTGAAATCGTGAATTTTGTTTATGATGTGATTATTGAAAGAATAGCTCCTATTAAGGCATTCAACAAATTATGGGAGAACATTGAATAGAAGGTGATTATTTATGATTGGAGTAATATTATCAGCTGGAATGGGTACAAGATTAATGCCCCTTACAAAAGACAAGCCAAAACCATTGCTTGAAATCAATGAAGTGACATTGCTTGAGAGAATGATTAAAAACCTGATGAACGAAGACATTACCGAGTTTATCGTTATTGTCGGATACAATAAGGAGAAGGTCATTGAATTTGCACCAATCCTTGAAGAAAAATATGATATAAAGGTTAAAATCATTGAAAATGAAAATTATGACACCACCAACACTTCAGTATCAACTTACTTAGCAAGCAAATACATTGAAGACAACGGAAAAGATGATTTCATATTAATCAATGGTGACAATGTTGTCGATCCTGAAATCATCACAAGAATTGCCGAAAGGGAAAATACCAGTTTGATTGTGGATAATTTCAAAGACCTCAATGAAGAATCATTTAAGTTAATTATTGAAAATGAAACATTCAATGAAGACAATACCATCGCTAACGGAACAATCAAGGAAATTGGAAAAGGAATAGACATTCCAAGTTCCACCGGCGAATTCATCGGAGTGTCTAAAGTTTCATCAAGCGACATTGTCAAATTCAATGAGATACTTGAAGACTTAATGGAAGAGGACAAGCAAAACTATTACGATTTTGCATACAAACCATTAAGCACCATCAGTCCTATTGATTTTGTATTGACAAACGGACTTAAATGGACCGAGATTGATGACCATAACGATTGGGAACAAGCTCAAAAATTAATTAATGAATTTGAAAACTAATTCATTAACTTTACTTTTTTTAATTTTTTAAATTTATTCTAAAAAAAGCTATTTTTAATAATATTTATAAATTGAATTAAACAAATATAACTATAATATAAAAAATTATCCTAATGGAGGAATTATTATTAGTGACGATGTCGATATGATGTGTGGACTTGAAATCCACGTACAATTAGAAACCGAATCAAAATTATTCTGTGATTGTCCTACAAATTATCAGGACGCACCTATTAATACAAACATCTGTCCAGTTTGTCTTAATCAACCAGGTGCTAAACCACACCCTACAAATGAAAAAGCATTGGAAAACGCATTGATGATTGCGTTAATGCTAAACTGTGAAATAGACCAAGATGTTATTTACTTTATGAGAAAACATTACGATTATCCTGACTTGCCTTCCGGTTATCAGAGAACCTCAGTCCCTATCGGAATCAACGGCGAATTAAATGGAATCAGAATCCGTGAAATTCACGCAGAAGAAGACCCAGGCCAATTTAAACCTGACAGAGGTACAGTAAACTTCAACCGTTCCGGAATCCCATTAGTAGAAATCGTTACAGAACCGGATATAAAATCTCCGGAAGAAGCAAGGAATTTCTTAAAAGAGTTAATTCGTGTTTTACAATACAGTGGTGCTGCTCGTGGTGAAGGTACAATGAGAGCAGACGTTAACATTTCCATCAATGGTGGAAACAGAGTTGAAATGAAAAACATTAACTCAATCAAGGGAGCTTACAAATCATTGAACTTCGAACTCATAAGACAGAAAAATCTTGTGAAAAGAGGAGTTGAAGTAAAACAGGAAACTCGTGCTTACTTAGAGTCTCAAATGATTACCGTCGGAATGAGGATGAAAGAGGATGCTGATGACTACAGATTCATCACAGACCCTGACCTCCCACCAATGAAGATTTCAGATGAAACCATTCAAAGAATCCTCGACACAATGCCTGAAGCTCCACACAACAAAGTTAAAAGATTTGTTGAGGAATATGGTATTGATGAGGAATCCGCTAAGGTATTGACTTCAGAATTGGATTTGGCTATTGCATACGAAGAAGTTGTAAAAGAGGTCGATGCCAAATTTGCGGCTAAAGTTATGAGAGACGAACTTAAAAGAGTATTGTCCTATAACAAAATGGACTTTACAGACAGTAAAATTACATCTGATGATCTGATTGAATTCTTAAAGATGCTTGAAGATAAGGAAATTACCGCAAAAGCAGGACACAAAATCATCGAGCAAATGCCAAATAACGACAAATCACCAAAAGAAATTGCTGAAGAATTAGGATTGCTTGGTGTCGTTAAGGATGATGAAGTGTTAGCTGCAGTAAAACAAGCAATAGAAGAAAATCCAAAAGCTGTTGATGATTATCTAGGCGGTCAAAAGGCTTCACTCAACTTCCTGGTAGGCCAAGTAATGAGATTGACCCGTGGAAAAGCTGACCCTGGTGAAACTGTTAAACTCTTAAAAGAAAACATTGAATAGGGGGAAACCAGATGGGAGAGAAAAAATCTTTTGTTAAAGATTACATGACCAAAAATGTTATTAGTGTTTCTCCAGATACTGAAACTGAGAAAGTTATCGATTTAATGAAAGAAAGTCGTCACAACAGTTATCCTGTACTGGACAACGGAAAATTGGTCGGTATGGTAACTGCATTCGATATCGTGTCAAAGGAATGGGCAGATACAGTTTCAGGAATAATGAGTACCAAATTGGTTGTTGCCAACCAAAACCTATCTATCAACGACGCATCAAGAGTGATGTTCAGAAGAGGCATCTCCAGAATGCCTGTCGTTGACGCCGAAGGCGGATTGGTCGGCATCATAACAAACACCGATATGGTCAGGTCACACATCGAAAGATCAACCCCTAATAAAGTGGAATACTTCAAAAAGACAATGGAACAGTTATATGGCATTAAAACCACTTTAAAACATATGCGTGTTGAAACCAACAAGTTAAGGCCAACACAGGACAGGGTTTATGCTGACGAACTTGAAGGAAGAGCATATGAATTGGAAAAAGGATTGGCTGAACCTGCAATTGTTGTGAAAACTGGTGACCGGTGGATTTTGGTTGATGGACACCACAGGGCAGTTGCATCCGCTCAAAGAGGATATGAAACTGTCGATTCATATGTTGTTGATTTGGGCCAGGACATCAAATTGGGTATGGAGAAAACCGCCGACAAGGCAGGAATTTACAATTTTGACGATATTGAAATCATTGATGATGATAAACATCCTTTAATAGCCCTTACAGAAAGTATGCAAGACCAAGAATCTAAAGGAGAATAATGATGAGCAATGAAGAAATTATAAGGGAAGTGTATGAAGTCCTCGAATCCAGAAGGGACAACCCTATTGACTCATATACCTCCAACATCATGAAGGACAGTGACAAAAGAGCAGAAGACAAAATTCTTGAAAAAATAGCCGAAGAAGCCGGTGAAGTATTGATTGCCTCTAAAAATGATGAAAATCTTGTATATGAATCTGTTGATTTGATATTCCATACATTATTGCTCTTGGTCTATAAAGGCATAGAACTTGATGAAATTTTTGAAGAATTCGCAAGAAGAAGAAAATAATAAAAAATATATTTAAATAGTTTTATATAAATTAATTTAATTGAAAAAATATCGGTTATTACAATGTTTGATACATTCTCAGAAAAGAAATTTTTATTAACTGAATTGGTTAAAAAAAATTTAACTGCTAAATATAAAGACTCTGTCTTAGGTATACTTTGGAGTTTCTTTAATCCATTGTTGACCATGATAGTTTTTACAGTAGTCTTTTCAATGTTATTTGGAAAGAATGTTGTAAATTACCCTGTTTATTATTTAGCAGGTAGAGTCATATTTGATTTTTTCAACCATGGGACTAAAGGGGCAATGAACTCAATCAGAAAGAATGCACGGTTGCTTAAAAAGATTTACGTGCCTAGACCAATGTTCCCCGTTAGTGCGATATGCTATGAATTTGTTAACTTCTTAATTTCATTCGTCATATTATTTGGAGTTATGTTTGTGACTGGAGCCCCATTCCACTTTACATTAATTTATGCAATAATCCCTATTGTTTTAATTGTAATATTAATATTCGGAGTAGGATTGATTTTAGCAGTTTGCAACACTTATTTCACAGATATCGGATATTTATATAATGTATTCACATTAGTATTGCTTTATGCATCAGCATTATTTTATCCAATCGAAATTGTGCCAACAAAGTTCCAGATAATATTTTCATTGAATCCGGTTTACTGTGCAATGACCTGCCTTAGACAATGTGTTTACGGAGTTGCTCCTAACTTCTCCACAATATTATATATTGCAGTATTTGCATTAACCACATTGGGAATCGGAATATTGTTATTTAATATTTATGGTAAAAAATTGACATTAGAATTATAGATAGGTGTTATTATGAGCTTAATGGAAAAATTAAAACGATTATTTGGAAGCAATACTGTTAGAAATAATACACCAGCTATAGATTCAGACATCGCTATTAAAGTGGAACATATTACAATGGAATTTAAGGTTTCAAATGATAAAATCGACACTTTAAAGGAATATGTAATTAGAACCATTAAACGTAACAAAAGCGAATCCAAAAAAGTAAAAGTCCTAGATGACATTTCATTCACAATCAAAAGGGGAGAAAAACTAGGAATACTTGGATTTAACGGTGCGGGTAAAAGTACTCTTTTAAGAATAATTGCCGGAATTTACGAACCTAGTGATGGAAAGATTACAATCAACGGAAAGATTGCACCATTACTCGAATTAAGTGCCGGTTTCGATAAAAATTACTCCGGAAAAGATAACATTTACCTGAACGGCGCATTATTAAGTATGAGCAAGGAATATCTTGATGAGAAATATGATGAGATTGTTGAATATTCCGAGCTTGGAGATTATATTAATTTCCCTGTAAAAAATTACTCTAAAGGTATGAAGGCAAAATTAGGTTTCTCAATCGCCACACTCATCGATCCCGACATATTAATCATTGATGAAATCCTTTCTGTGGGAGACATCAAGTTCAGAAAGAAAAGTGGTGAAAAGATTAACGAGATGATGGCTGAAGGAGTTACCGTATTGTTGGTTTCACATTCAATCAATCAAGTCAGAAGAATATGTGACAGATGCATTTGGATTGATAACGGTAAGATGATTATGGAAGGAGATGCCGATGAAGTCTGTGATGCTTACGTTGAAGATGCCAACTATGCCAAAATTAAAAAAGAGAAAAAATTAAAACGTAAATTGAGGAAAAAATATGGATAAACGATGGTTAGGAATAATTATTATTTTTATAGCAGGAATAGCGTGCATGTATTTAATTGTTGATTCATCACCTACTGTTGGAAAGGCCGTAACTGTTGTTGATGAAATGACCATAACTTTACCTAGCGGTTTTAATATATTAAAGGAAACTGATAAAAGCGTTCATTTATTAGATCATCAAAATAATACTGCGAATATTACTATAAAAGGAACTGGAGACAATTCTTCAAAATTATTTAAATCAAAATTGAAATCCTTAAATAGCAGTGGTGAAGTAGAAATTCAAGACACAAACAATAACGGCACCACCAATATAATATTCTATAAGAATTTAACAACCGATAATGAATACTCAATAACATACTTTGTAAAAGACAATCGTACTATTGAGCTAAAAATGGACAAATATGATCATTGGAAAGACGATTGGAATTTTATATTTGACACAATAGTGCACAACTTCAAACAAAACAAATAGGAATGTTATAATTTAAATTCAAGATTATACATTCCCCTTTCAAATTTTCCAATTTTCAATCTTTTTTTATTAAACACTTTAAATCCTAAATTTTCATAAAGAGCTTTTGCACCGGAATTTCTAAAATCGGCATCCAGAATTACACGTTCATAACCTTTTCTTTTTGCATAATCAATCGAATCCAATAAGACTTTCCTACCGATTCCTTGGCCCCTCAAGGATTCGTCAATAGCAATCTCCGCAATGTAAAAATCTTCCTTTTCAATATCACATAAAACAAAATGGTCCAAAATATCAACTATGACCAGCCTAGGGGATTTAAGATAAAGATTATGTGAGGTCTTAGAAGTATAAATGATCAATATCCCAATTATCTCACCATAATCATCTAAAACAACCTTAAAATAGTCATCCTTATCTCTCTTATATAAATCACGGGCAATAGTCTCAACAGCCTTGGATTCATCCTTAAAAAGCATGTCAAATGTTCTAAAGTCCACATCATAAACTAGTTTTGCAACCTTAGAAACATCATGAATATTACAATCAAATGTTTCATATCTCAAATTAATCACTGTTCACAATAGTTAATGCAAATACTCCTGCGCCAAATCCATTATCTATATTTACCACCGCTATTCCAGGTGCACATGACTGAAGCATTGCATCAAGAGCCACTCTTCCCCCTTCTCCTACGCCATATCCAACAGAGGTCGGGACGGCAATTACAGGCACATCAACAAGACCTGCGACAACTGAAGGAAGTGCCCCTTCCATTCCCGCACATACAATGAATGCTCTGACACCTTCCTTGACCATGTGAGCTATTTGAGGGAAAAGCCTGTGTATCCCAGCAACCCCTATATCATAAGAGGTGATTGCCTCACAGCCCCCTTCTTCAACTATGACTCTTGCTTCTTCTGCAATATTTATATCAGAAGTCCCTGCAGTTATTATTCCTATTTTTGCGATTGGTTCTTTTTCGGTGATTTCCTTTCTGATAACCAGGATTTGTGCTCTTTTATTATAATCGAAGATATGTGAGTCTCCACCCAAATCGGATAAGATTTTTTCATATCTCTCATTGGAGAGTTTGGTTATTATTAAATCCTTATCGCTTTTCTTGAGATAATTTCTGATAATTGTTATTAGGTCTTCATAATCCTTACTTGGTGAAAAAACCGCTTCGGGAAACCCTGTTCTCTCATTGCGCTTAATGTCAAACTTGACAATGTCGTCAAATTCCAAAATATTATCAGCCTTCAAGAGATGTTCTGCCTCATCTACATCAAGTTCCCCGTTAACTAATCTTTCAAGAATATCTTTCATAATATAATATATAAGATAAAATTATATAAAATTTGACTTACAATATTATAACTTAATGAAGGCTTTAAAGATTTTAACACAAGGAATAGTCCAGGGTGTGGGATTCAGACCATACGTTTACAGACTAGCTACAGACTTAGATTTGAATGGATCTGTAAGGAACCTTGGAAATGTTGTTGAAATCATTGTTGAAGGTGAAAAAGCCTCTGATTTTGTTGAAAGACTTCCTGAAGAATTGCCGCCAATAGCTAAAATCGATTCCATGGAAGTTGAAGAGATTGACATCCGCAACTATCCTGATTTTGAAATCATAGAAAGTGGAGACAGCTACTCAGGAGTCAGCGTCATTCCACCGGACATTGCAATATGCGATAAGTGCCTGGCCGAAATAAGAAATCCCAATGACCGCAGATACAAGTACGCATTCAATGCATGTACAGATTGCGGGCCAAGATTCACAGTTATTGAAAGCGTTCCATATGACAGAATCAGAACATCAATGGACGAGTTTCCATTATGTGATGACTGTCTAGTTGAATACAAACAGCCATTGGACAGACGTTATCACGGTGAAGCGATATGCTGCAGTGACTGCGGACCCCAAATGAGCTTTTATGACGGATTGGAAAGAATTGAATGTGACAATCCCATTAAAAAAGGTGCTGAAATTTTAGAAAAAGGTGAGATATTAGCAATCAAAGGGATTGGCGGAACACATCTGGTCGTTGACGCATATAATGATGAAGCGATAAGGGAATTGAGAAAAAGATTGAACAGGCCAAATCAGGCATTTGCGGTAATGTGCAGGGATTTGGAAAGTCTTGAGAAATATGCGCAACTTTCCAAAAAAGAGATAGAAACTATTACCTCAAACAAAAGGCCTATCGTTATCCTAAAGAAAACTGAAGACTACAGATTTCCCGAAAGCCTATCTCCCGGCCTTCACAACATTGGAGTCATGCTTCCATACTCACCAATGCACTACCTATTGTTTGATGAAAGCGACATTGACACATTTGTAATGACTTCAGCCAACATTCCCGGCGAACCGATGATGATTGACAATGAGGAAATCATCAATGGAGTCAATGACTATTCACTTGTCCACAATCGTAAGATCCTAAACCGCTGTGACGACTCTGTAATCAGGTTCAGAAATGATGAGCTGTCCTTCATCAGAAGATCACGGGGATACACTCCGGAACCCTATACCATAAATTATGAAGTGAATGACCTGGACGTTCTTGCATTAGGTCCAGAGCTTGACGTGACATTTTCAATTGCCCGTGGAGATAAGGTATATCCTTCACAGCATATCGGAAATACAAACAAGCCTAAAACATTGAAATTCTTAAGAAAAGCCATTGAAAATATGGAAAGGATTACAAAAATCAATGAATTCGATGTTATAGCATGTGATATGCACCCTCATTTCTTCACTACCCGTCTGGCACATGAGCTTGCCGAAAAGTATGATGCAGAAGTCTTGCCTGTCCAGCATCACCATGCACACAGCATTGCACTTGCAAATGACCATGGAATTGATGAGATGGTGGTCATTGCAGCCGACGGTGTTGGTTACGGCAGCGACGGCACCAGCTGGGGAGGAGAGATTCTTTATACGGACATTAAAAATTTTGAAAGAATGTCCCATTTGCAACCTCAAATGATGCCTGGGGGAGACATGGCCACAAGATATCCTGCCAGAATGCTTGCAAGCATCCTTGACGATGAGGAATTGATTAAAAGCTATTCAGATTACTTCAAGTATGGTGAAATCGAAATCAAGAATATCTTCAAGCAGATATCCTCCGGAATCAATGTGGGAATTTCCACAAGTACCGGAAGGGTCCTTGACTCAATGGCAGTTGCGCTGGAAATCTGTCATGAGAGGACATATGAGGGAGAATGCTCCATGAAGCTTGAATCCGCCGCATATTATTCAACAGAAGACTTGGAAATTCCGGTTATCGTTGAAAATAATCAGTTGAATACAACCGAGATTTTACGTGAAGTCGTAAGGCTATACCAAAGCGGTGCGAAAAAGGCAGATATCGCCGCAGCAGGACAAACCGCAGTTGCAAGAGGATTGAGCAAACTTGCAATTCAAGGTGCAGACAAAAAGAATGTCAATGCCATTGGCGCAACCGGAGGGGTGTTCTACAACGAGGCAATTACAGAAACCGTCAAGGATTGCATCGAGGGTAACGACTATAACTTCATACAGCATCTGAATACATGTGCAGGGGACGGTTCGGTTTCATTAGGTCAAAGCATTGTGGCTAAAAAAATGTAAAAAAAGTGTTTGAAAATTAATTCAAACATAAAATTATCTATTTTTCATGGTTCTTTCAAGGATATATTCGGCTCTTTCTAAAAGATTGCCGTATAATCTAATCTGATTTCTCAACTCGTCGATAGCTTCGAGCTGTCCGTCATCAATTCTTTTTTCAATATCCAATAATTTGGACCATTCATCTCCTGATGGAAGTTGTAATGTGTTGAGCATGTCGTCAGTAAACTGAACATCAAAGTTATTTCTGTTAATGGTAATGTGGATGTTCACTTCATTTTGCAAATCGTAGTATTTACGTGGGCGGCCTCTTAAAATCTTTTTATAAGAAGAGTTTAGAATCCCTATATCTTCCATTGCGCGCAAGTGTGCAATAATAGCTTTTTGACCAATGTCAAGTTCATTGGAGATTTCACTAACAAACATAGGTTCTTCCCTTAAAAGATTTATAATGTCTCTTCTGGTCTTACAACCCATTACATCAAGGATATCTTCCACATCAATGTCGTCTGCCGGGCCATTATAGTTGGTTCTTAATTCTATATGGCCTTTTGGACTATCAACATTTCTGCGAGATTTTTCATTTTTCTCAATGTCGTTTGTATTAGCCATGTTTATACATTATGTATCGAAACCTTTATATAACTTTTTGTTACTATAATAATGTAAGAGAAAGATAACTTTTGGTTACTTTAATATTTGGTTCAGAAAAACTTAAAGTAATAACTCTTAAATGATGAACCATTTTCCTATATGTCCATAAATTCCCTAAAACCAATGTTAAAGGACCAAAAGAAAAATTTCTCGATGCAGAGTTATTACAAAAGTTTTTCAAAAAACCTCAAAAAGGTGTAACTATGACTGATGAAAATAAAAGCGAGACTGAAGTGGAAACTCAAGATTTAGAAGAAAAAATCGAGGAACTCGAAAAAGAGTTGGCTCAGAAAGATGAGGAAATCGAAAAACTTCAAAACGATCTTGAAAAATCTGAAGCTGAAACCCAAGAATACATTTCACTATCACAAAGACTTCAGGCAGATTTCGAAAACTTCAACAAAATCCAGGAAAAAAGAAACAAGGATCTTATCAAATTCGCAAACGAGAATGTTATAAAAAGCTTCCTGGACTGTTATGAGGACTTCGGTAGAGCTTTGGAAACCGAAAATGATGAAGACTTAAGAAAAGGTGTAGAGTTAATATATAACAAATTTAGTGACGTGCTTGAAAAAGAAGGAGTATCCGAAATACCTGCAAAAGGTGAAAAATTCGACTTGAACAAACATGAGGCATTGATGGTTCAGGAATCAGATGACGTTGAAAACGGATATGTCATCGAGGAATTGATGAAAGGATACATGTACAAGGACAAAGTTCTTAAATATTCAAAAGTTATAGTTTGTAAAAAATAACGTTTATTAAATAATTTATTAAAAAAAATAAGGTGATAATTATGTCTGATACTAAAAAAGAAAAAATTATTGGAATTGACCTCGGAACAAGTAACTCCGCAGCATCCGTACTTGTAGGTGGAAAACCAACCACAATTCCATCTGCTGAAGGTGCAAGTCAATACGGTAAATCATTCCCAAGTTATGTTGCATTTACCGAAGACGGTCAAATGTTAGTCGGTGAACCTGCAAGAAGACAAGCAGTAACAAACCCTGAAAATACAATCAGTGCAATCAAAAGAAGCATGGGTACTGATCACAAAGTTACTGTAAACGGAAAACAATACTCTCCACAGGAAATCTCTGCATTCATCTTGCAAAAAATCAAAAAAGATGCAGAAAGCTTCTTAGGCGAACCAATTGAAAAAGCAGTTATTACCGTACCGGCTTACTTTGACGACAACCAAAGGACCGCAACCAAAGACGCAGGAACCATTGCAGGACTTGACGTCGTAAGGCTCGTGAACGAACCAACCGCAGCAAGCCTCGCATACGGACTGGATAAAGCTGACGATGACGACATGAACATCATGGTATACGACTTAGGTGGAGGTACCCTGGACGTAACCATCATGGAATTCGGTGGAGGAGTGTTTGAAGTAAGATCCACCAGCGGAGACACCCAACTCGGTGGTACCGATATGGATAACGTATTAATCAAATACCTAGCTGACGAGTTCAAAGCACAAGAAGGCATTGACTTAATGGATAATGACCAAGCAGTACAAAGATTAAGGGAAGCTGCTGAAAAGGCAAAAATCGAATTATCCACCACTACCACAACCGAAGTCAACTTGCCATTCATCGCAATGGGAACCGACGGCAGTCCTAAAAACTTAATCATTACACTTACCAGAGCTAAATTAGAAGAGCTCGTTGATCACATTGTGGAAAAATCTGGTAAACCAATGCAACAAGCATTGGATGACGCTAAAATGAGCAAATCCGAAATCGACAAAATCATCTTAGTCGGTGGACCTACCAGAATGCCAATCGTACAGAAATTCGTGGAAAAATTCATTGGAAAACCAGTTGAACGTGGTATTGACCCAATGGAATGTGTATCCATGGGAGCAGCTATTCAAGGAGGAGTATTGGCTGGTGAAATCAAAGACATCGTTCTTTTAGACGTAACTCCATTATCCTTAGGTATCGAAACCTTAGGTGGAGTTTCAACCACTTTAATCGAAAGGAACACTACTATCCCTACCAAGAAAAGCCAAGTGTTCTCCACAGCCGCTGACAACCAACCTTCAGTAGACATCAACGTATTGCAAGGTGAAAGGAAAATGGCAGCGGACAACACTTCACTCGGACGTTTCCAACTTGTAGGTATCCCACCTGCACCAAGAGGAGTTCCACAAATTGAAGTAACATTCGATATCGATGCAAACGGTATCATTAACGTAACCGCTAAAGACAAAGGAACAGGTAAAGAACAGGCAATCACCATTACCTCTTCCACCAAATTGTCCGATGAGGAAATCGAACAAAAAATCAAAGAAGCGGAAATGAACGCCGAAGCTGATAAGAAAAGACAAGAAGAAATCGAAATCAGAAACAACGCAGACTCATTAATTTACACTTCAGAAAAAACTTTAGATGAACTCAAAGATCAAGTATCTGAAGATGAAAAAACTAAAGTCGAAGGACTTGTAGCTGAATTAAGAGAACTTATAGCTGGCGATGACGTTGATGCCATCAAAGCAAAGTCTGATGAATTATCCAACGTAATTCAAGAAATTGGTGCTAAAATCTACCAACAAGCACAAGCAGAAGCACAAGCTCAACAACAAGCAGGAGCTGACCCTAATGCAGGTGCTCAAGACGGCGATGATGACACAATAGATGCAGACTATGAAGTAAAAGACGATTAGATTAAATAATACAGTTTTATTAGATTGTTAGGTTACGACAAAATCAGAATCAGAATCAAAAAATAGTTAAACTAACAGTTAAAATAAAACTATTATTTATTCTATATTTATTTTTTTAAGGTGAACAAATGGCAGACAAGCGAGATTATTATGAAGTGTTGGGCGTAGACAAAAACGCCGATGAAAAAACAATTAAAAAAGCTTATCGTAAACTGGCCAGACAATACCATCCGGACGTTTGTGATGAACCAGATGCAGAAGATAAGTTTAAAGAAGTGAGTGAAGCATACGCTGTCTTGTCTGATGATGAAAAACGTCAAAGATATGACCAATTCGGTCATGCAGGAATGGATGGATTTACAGCTGAAGACTTCTATCAAAACGTGAACTTCGAGGACATCTTCCAAGGATTCGACATAGGAAACATATTCGACATGTTCGGTTTTGGAGGAGGATCACGTTCCAGAGGAAGAACCGGACCTCAAAGGGGATCAGACATATACACTGAAGTTCCAATCACCCTTGAAGAGGCGTTCAACGGCTGTGAAAAGGAAATCAAAATCACAAGAAGTGAATTATGTCCAACCTGTCACGGTTCCAAATCAAAACCTGGTTCCGACCCTGACACCTGTCCGAAATGTGGAGGTACCGGCCAGATCAAGGAAGTCAGCAACACCTTCCTGGGCCAAATGGTCAACGTAAGGCCATGTAGGGAATGTGGCGGAACAGGTAAGATCATTACCGACCCTTGTGACGATTGCCACGGTAGAGGAAATAAGAGAAAAACAAAAACCATTAAAATCGAAATCCCTGAAGGGGTTGATGAAGGCAACCACTTAAGAGTTTCACATGAAGGAAACTGCGGTGAATCAGAAGGCCTTGAAGGAGACCTGATTGTAACCGTGCACATTAAAAAGAATGACAAGTTCATCCGTGAAGGTGACCACCTTTACATGGAACAGCAAGTGAGTTTCCCACAGGCCGCATTGGGAGATGTGTTAAGCATTCCTACAATCGAGGGAAAAGAGGTCGAATTTAAGATTACACCAGGAACACAAAGCGAAACTGTCTACAAACTAAGGGGTCAGGGTATGAACTCCGTCAGACACAACGGTAGAGGAAACATGTATGTGACAATCAAGGTTGTCGTTCCTAAAAAATTAAATTCAAAACAGAAGGATTTACTTAAGCAATTCGCTGAAATCAGCGGAGATGAAATCCAGCATGTTGAAAGAGGACTCTTTGACAGAGTCAAGGATGCTATGAAGTAGATTAGTTTTCACTAATTTACTTTCCACTTATTTTCTTGTTTTCAGACATTATTAAATCAATACTTATGACTTTTTTTAGATAATTATTGAAGATCAATTTGATAATTCCCATTAACCATCTATAAAAAATATATTCCATCCAATGTGATTAGATGAAAGCGATGCAGTTTATCAAGATTGAAATTTCTGTGAAACATAGCGATTTTTGGGATGAAATTTACTATGGGAGTGTCCGATATTAGTTAATTATATTAATACTAATCACTAAAATGGATATTACTAAAAATTTCCAATGGATATAACGTGAATTTTAAAAATTCACCAAATTTATTTTTTATATAATTAAAAAACAACTTATCGCAACAAATATCAAATTTAACAATTAAACTATTGAATATTTAATATTTAACTGTGAAAATCAACTATTTTT